>NZ_JADYXF010000023.1:0-79342 GCF_015864385.1 Pseudoalteromonas sp. SWXJZ94C | reverse complement strand
AACTATCATTTTTTTGTCAAAATATGCACGAAGAGCGAACCCAAAAAGAGATAAAGAAAAAGGACGATTAAAATGCGGCCTGAATCCAATTATCTCTTAATGTCTAACCTATGAATTAGCACTACTTAATTAGCATTACTTGATCGGCATTATAGCGTTTTGAGTTTCTCAATTATGCTATCGTATTCTGGTTCAGTTGAAAGGCTAGCTACTAACTGTTTATAAACTACTTTATGGCTTTCATCTAAAATAAGCACAGCTCGCGTTAGTAAGCCCATATCTTTAATAATCAATCCATAGTTTTGACCAAAATCACGCCAAACAGAATCAGATAAAGTAATTACTTTGTCGATATTTTCGGCTTTGCAAAAACGTTTTTGAGCGAAAGGTAAATCAGCACTGATTGTTAACATTGCCACAGCGGGGAACTGTTTTGCCACTTTTTCGTTAAAATGCTTGGTTTGCAAGCTGCAAATGCCAGTATCTAAACTTGGAACAACACTAATTAAAATAGCTTGTCCTTTATAGTCATTAAGTGTAACTGGTGTAAACGCATCATTCACAACTTTAAAGTTAGGCGCGCTATCACCAACAGAAACACCTTTACCTAATAAAGTTATAGGTTTACCTTGGGCTGAGACTTTTCCTGCATCAAGTGTGTTTTCAGGGATATCGGATGCTACAGCCACAGAGCAAAATACACTCAAGGCAAAAGCTAATGAACGAAACATAAGGTATTTCCTTTTAAATTAACGCAATAGGCGGCAGTGTATTATACTGCGCCATAGTAACCAAGCGATTATGTAGTTCTAATGGAGTAGTTATTAGTTCTGTCATTTAAAAATTGTAACTGGGTTAAACTTTGATTAACATATAGTTATAAACAATATCTTTAATAATAATAAAAATAAAACCAATATAACTTTGATATTTATAACTGGTTTAAAAATAGAGAGATAGTATGTCAACATCAGTACTAATATGTGATGATTCGAAATTAGCGAGGCGCCAGTTAGCCCGCTCTTTGCCTGACGATTGGGATATTAAAGTTGAGTTTGCGCTTGATGGTGTTGACTGTATTAGACAAATAAAATCAATCCAACCTGAGATCCTTTTCCTCGATTTAAATATGCCCGAAATGGATGGTTATGAAGTATTAATAGCTATGCAAGAGCAGGGACTTAATATACTTACCGTTGTAGTCTCTGGTGATATACAACCGAGTGCACACCAACGAGTGCTCGAACTCGGTGCAATCGATTTTATTCAAAAGCCTTGCTCGGCAGAAAAACTAGCAAACATAATTGAACACCATGGCATTAAAGATAAAGCTATGCGTGAGCGCCTTTCTCATTCATTAGGTGAGCAAGTTGACCCTGATGTACGTGATATATACCAAGAACTTACAAACGTGGCTATGGGGCAGGCAGGAGACTTACTCGCACGCTTGCTTAATGTATTTGTAAAACTCCCCATTCCGAATGTAAATATTTTAGAGGTGAGTGAACTTGATATGGCACTGCGCTCTATTGATAGTAATGCATCTACTTCGGGTGTTTGCCAAGGTTTTATTGGTGGTGGTGTATCAGGTGAGGCATTATTATTATTAAATGATTCTAGTTTTAAAGAAATTGCGTCTTTAATGAATTACGATGGTGAGCTAAACGATAAAGTTGAGCTTGAATTACTTATGGATATAAGTAACATTTTAATAGGGGCTATTTTAACGGGTCTTTCAAAGCAGCTTGATATGTCGTTTAGCCAAGGTCACCCCATAGTACTTGGTCAACATAGAGATGTATCCGAATTAGTAAGAGCGAATAAACCTCGATGGCAGCGAACGCTTGCTATTGAGATTAGCTACGGCATAGAAAATCACGATATAAATTGTGACCTTATGCTGTTATTTACTGAAGATTCACTTAAAACTTTGAAATACAAAGTTGCTTACCTATTAGAAGATTGAGTTATGGCTGCTGATTTAGAGATGACTGAGATCCATTGGTTAATGGATATGTTTAATACCGTTGATGTAGGTCTTGTGGTACTCGATAGGGACTATAAGGTATGTGTATGGAATGGTTTTATGGAAAACCATTCAGGACTACTACCAAGTGCGGTAAAAGATAAAGATTTATTTGATTTATTCCCTGCAATAGACGAAAAATGGTTTAGAAGTAAATCTGAGTCAGTATTTGTATTAAAAAATCGTTCATTTACTATTTGGGAACAGCAACCTTATATATTTCGCTTTAAAAATTATCGCCCAATTACGGGTAAAGCAGATTATATGTATCAAAATGCTACTTTTATTCCTCTTACAAATACCATGGGTGAGGTTAGTCATATTTGCATTATTCTTTATGATGTAACCGATATTGCGGTTAATAAAAAAGAGCTGGAAGATTTAAATAAAAAGCTAGAACAAGTGAGTCAAACCGACAGCTTAACGCAATTGGCTAATAGAGGTCATTGGGAGAGTACGCTAAGACAGGAGTTTTTACGTACAAAACGCAGTGAAGGCTGCAGTACCTTACTCATTTTTGATATTGATCACTTTAAAAAAGTAAATGACGAATACGGTCATAGCTGTGGAGATGAGGCTTTACGTCATCTTTCAAAGTTATTACGCTCAGCGCTACGCGAAACCGATATGGCGGGACGTTACGGGGGCGAGGAATTTGTAATTACTTTACTTGATACAGATAAAGAAGGTGCGTCTATATTTGCAGAGCGTTTAAGGCAATTAATTGAATCAAAACCTGTTTTATATAAAGATCTTGAAATTAATATGACTGTAAGTATTGGCTTTGCCTGTTTTAGTAATGAATTTAAAGATCATGAACGTTGGATTGAGGCCGCTGATAAGGCGCTCTATTATTCTAAAAATAATGGTCGTAATAAAGTAACAGCTTACGATGATATTGAAGTGGTGAAATAAGGTTAAGTAAAGACATTATTTTTCTACTAATTTGTGTCAAACACTTCGAAACGAGCAGTTATGACCCGTTAGCTTTTTCTGGCGATAATCAAATAACAAATTGCTTGTTTCTTCAACACTAAAAGTAACAACATAAATGTGCTTGTTACTATTCAATATTTTCACTCTGTTGTATGGCGAGAGTCACCTTTTGGGCATTGACCAATTATTGAGACCTCATCAAAATTTGACTCTTGTTCTAGTTTTACCTTAAAGCCCCATAGTCTGTAAAGATGCTTAAGCACTTCTTCGTGCGAGTTTGCTAAAGGAATATTGTTATGGGGTACATAGCGTAGGGTTAGTGAACGGTCACCTCTAATATCAACGTCATATACTTGAATGTTGGGCTCATGATTACTCAAGTTGTACTGCGCTGAGAGTGCTTCTCTTACTGCTTTATAGCCGTTGTCGTTATGTATTGCGCCAATTTCTAAATGGGGGTTATTAGTATGATCAATAATAGTAAATAATTTAAAATCACGAATTAACTTAGGCGATAAAAACTGGCTAATAAAACTCTCATCTTTAAAGTTTTCCATTGCAAAATGCAGTGTATCTAGCCAATTACTGCCTGCATATTCAGGAAACCAGCGTTTATCTTCTTCAGTTGGGTGCTCACATATTCTGCGAATATCAACCATCATATTAAAGCCTAAAGCATATGGGTTAATGCCTGAATAATACTTACTGTTATAAGGTGGCTGATAAACTACGTTGGTATGGCTTTGTAAAAACTCTAACATGAAAGAGTCGGTAAGTTTTCCCTCATCGTATAAGTGATTAAGGATGGTGTAATGCCAAAAAGTTGCCCAACCTTCGTTCATTACTTGAGTTTGTTTTTGTGGATAAAAGTATTGCGAAATTTTACGAACAATACGTATCACTTCACGTTGCCAAGAGTCGAGTAATGGGGCATTTTTTTCAATAAAATACAAAATATTTTCTTGAGGTTCAGAAGGGAAATGGCGGACTTTCTTTTTGGTTTCTTGCTGTTGCTCAGGAATAGTTCGCCATAGTTCGTTTACTTGCGATTGAAGATAGTCTTCGCGCTCTTGTTGGCGTTTTTGCTCTTCAAATAGCGATATTTGTTGTGGACGTTTGTAGCGATCGACTCCGTAATTCATTAATGCATGACATGAGTCGAGTAGAGCTTCTACTTGTGTAATACCGTGCTTTTCTTCACAGCGACTTATGTAGTTTTTAGCAAATACCAAGTAATCAATAATTGAGCCAGCATCGGTCCAGGTTTTAAATAAGTAATTACCTTTAAAAAATGAGTTATGTCCGTAACATGCATGCGCCATTACAAGCGCTTGCATAGGTAAGGTATTTTCTTCCATTAAGTACGCAATACAAGGGTCTGAATTTATCACTATTTCGTAAGCGAGACCCATTTGTCCGCGCTTATAATTTTGCTCGGTTTGAATAAACTTTTTACCGTAAGACCAATGGCTGTAGCCAATGGGCATGCCAACGCTTGAATAAGCATCCATCATCTGCTCTGCGGTTATCACTTCAATTTGATTAGGATAGGTATCTAACCTATAGTGAGCTGCAACACGGGCAATTTCACTTTGATATTCATTTAATAAACCAAAGGTCCAATCTGGGCCATCACTCAATCGTTTATCATTCATAATGCTACCTCGCTTTTGGCTATGCAGAGTTTTGCTGTTGACGACCTTTTTTAAATAGCTCCCTAAAAATTGGGTAAATATCTTCAACGCTTTGAATATGCTGTATGGCGAAATTATTATGGCTGTGTGTTATTGATTCATATTCGCGCCATAGGCTTTGATGAGCACGAGTGGTTATTTCAATATAAGCAAAATAGCGTACTGCGCTTAAGAGCTTATTACGTAAAATTTCACCACACTGCGGGGTGTCGTCCGCCCAGTTATCGCCATCAGAGGCTTGTGCGGCGTATACATTCCACTCGTTTGCGTGATAACGCTCTTTTATTATTTCGTTCATTAATTTAAGAGCGCTTGAAACAATAGTGCCGCCAGTTTCTTGAGAATAAAAAAACTCTTGCTCGTCTACTTCTTTTGCTTGTGTGTGGTGGCGAATATAAACAACTTCTATGTCTTTATAGCTGCGTGTTAAAAATTGATAGAGCAAAATATAAAACCGTTTTGCCATGTCTTTTGTTGGCTGATCCATTGAGCCTGACACATCCATAATACAAAACATCACCGCTTTGCTGGTGGGGTGAGGGCGTTTTTCGTAATTACGAAAACGTAAATCGTAGTTATCGATAAACGGGACCGATTTAATTTGTAGTTTTAATGCTGCAATTTCTTTTTGCAATAAAGCAATTGCCGCATTATCGCTATGTGGCTCACTAAGTAATAGAGTAAGTTGATTTTCAAGCTCAACTAGTCGGCGTTTTTTACCAGCGCTCATTGCCACACGTCGTGCAAGTGATCCTTGTAATGAGCGAACAATATCAATATTGCTTGGCATGCCGTCGCTACAAAATCCGGCGCGGTGGGTTTTCATTTGCACTAACTTATCAAGTTGGTTTTCTTGTAAGTTAGGAAGTTCTAGATCTTCAAACAGTAAATCAAGGTACTCGTCTTTTGATATTGAAAATACAAACTCATCTTGTCCCTCGCCTGAATCGCTGGCGTCACCTTCACCGGCACCGCCTCCTTGCCCGCCTTTGGGGCGCTCAATTTTGTCGCCGGTAGAAAACTGATCGTTACCTGGATGAACCTGCTCTCTATCACCGCCTTTTCCTTGATGGAAGGTAGGTTCGCTGATATCGCGTTGTGGAATAGAAATACTCTCACCAGAGCTTGAATCGGTAACGCTGCGTTTGTTTATCGCATCTGAAACCGCTTCTTTAATTTGCTTTTTATAGCGCCTAATAAAGCGCTGGCGATTAAGCGTACTTTTATTTTTTCCGTTTAAACGCCTATCTATAAAATGCGCCATTATGACCTCCTATATACTACGACTATGAAGGTTATTGCGATTTTCTAACCCGTAAATACCACTCAGAAAGCAAGCGAACTTGTTTTTGTGTATAGCCTTTTTCGACCATACGGTTCACAAAGTCTTCGTGCTTTTGCTGATCCTCTGCAGATGTTTTAGTATTAAACGAAATAACAGGGAGTAAATCTTCGGTATTAGAGAACATTTTTTTCTCAATCACCGTGCGTAGTTTTTCGTAGCTTGTCCATAGTGGGTTTTTACCGTTGTTATGCGCACGGGCACGCAGTACAAAGTTCACTATTTCATTACGAAAATCTTTAGGGTTAGAAATACCTGCTGGCTTTTCTATTTTTTCAAGTTCGGCATTAAGTGCCTCGCGGTCAAATAGTTGTCCCGTATCAGGGTCGCGATATTCTTGGTCTTGTATCCAAAAGTCTGCATAAATAACATAACGGTCAAAAATGTTTTGTCCGTATTCTGAATACGATTCTAAATAGGCGGTTTGCAGTTCTTTACCTATAAATTCTACATATTGCGGAATTAAATAGCCTTTTAAAAAGCTTAAATAACGCTCTTCTATTTCGCTTGAAAATTGCTCACGCTCTATCTGTTGCTCAAGCACATAGAACAAATGCACCGGATTTGCAGCAACCTCAGTGGTATCAAAGTTAAACACACGAGATAAAATTTTAAACGCAAAGCGAGTAGAGAGCCCCGTCATACCTTCATCAACACCTGCGTAATCACGATACTCTTGATACGATTTTGCTTTAGGATCGGTGTCTTTTAGAGTCTCGCCATCGTATACCCGCATTTTTGAATAGATACTTGAATTTTCTGGCTCTTTTAAACGTGATAGCGTTGTAAATTGCGCCAATGTTTTAAGTGTACCTGGTGCACATGGCGCGTTGTATAACTCGCTGTGCTCAAGTAATTTGTCGTAAATTTTAATTTCTTCGGTTACACGTAAGCAGTAAGGTACTTTTACAATATAAACACGGTCTAAAAATGCTTCGTTGTTTTTATTGTTTTTAAAGGTTTGCCACTCAGATTCATTAGAGTGAGCGAGGATCATGCCATTAAAGGGCAGGGCACTAATGCCTTCTGTGCCGTTGTAGTTACCTTCTTGGGTTGCGGTAAGTAAAGGATGCAGCACTTTAATAGGTGCTTTAAACATTTCTACAAATTCCATCAGCCCTTGGTTAGCTAAACATAAAGAGCCAGAGTAGGCGTATGCATCAGGATCGTTTTGGGCAAAGTGCTCAAGCTGGCGAATATCGACCTTACCCACTAGCGCCGAAATATCTTGGTTGTTTTCATCTCCAGGTTCGGTTTTGGCAATGCCTATTTGGTTTAAAATTGAGGGGTAGCGCTTAACCACTCTAAATTGGCTAATATCACCATTGAATTCTTTTAAGCGTTTGCCAGCCCAAGGCGACATAATGGTTTTTAAGTAGCGCGGTTTAATACCGTATTCTTGCTTTAGTACGTCGGCGTCCTCTATTGGGTCAAATAATGCAAGAGGATGGTCGTTTACCGGAGAGCCTTTAATTGAATAAATAGGTACTTGTTGCATTAAATATTTGAGTTTTTCAGCAATGGATGATTTACCACCCCCAACAGGTCCAAGCAAATAAAGCACTTGCTTGCATTCTTCAAGTCCTTGGGCGGCGTGTTTTAAATAAGAGACTATTTGCTCAATGGCGTCTTCCATACCATAAAAATCAGTAAAAGCTGGGTAGCGTGCAACTACTCTATTAGAAAATAACCGGCTTAGTCGTGCATCCGTTGCGGTATCTACCATGTTTGGTTCGCCAATTGCCATGAGTAGGCGTTCTGGTGCGCTGGCGTAGGCAGACTTATCGGTTTTACAAATCTCAAGAAATTCAGCGATACTGTATTCTTCTTCCTGTGCCGCTTCGTATCGTGCTTGGTAATGCTCAAAAATCGTCATAATAACCTCCGAAACCCGCTGTAAAAAGGTGCTTACCTTTTAAAGTCTAGTCGCGAATGTGTACTTTTGTGCAATAAAATTAAAAATTTAAGTGAAAAAAGATCATGTTACTAAAAGTGTTTTATTAAATAGTAAGGTGTTTAGGAGTGATAAATAAGAAACAAAAAAAGACGCCTAGGCGTCTTTTTTACATTAGCGTTTAAAGGCTAATTAAGCGAAGTTAGCGTTCGCGAATTCCCAGTTTACAAGCGACCAAAAACCTTTAAGGTAATCTGGACGAACGTTACGGTAATCAATGTAGTAAGCGTGTTCCCATAAATCCACTGTAAGGATTGGAGTAACGCCATCATCAGTTAATGGTGTAGCAGCGTTAGATGTATTAACGATGTCTAGTGAACCATCAGCAAGCTTAACTAACCACGTCCAGCTTGAACCAAAGTTATTTACTGCTTTGTCATTTAATGCAGCTTTAAACGCATCAAAAGAACCCCATTTAGCGTTGATTGCATCAGCAACTGCGCCAGTAGGCTCGCCGCCGCCGTTTGGAGATAAGCTGTTCCAGTAAAAAGTATGGTTCCAGATTTGTGCTGCGTTGTTAAATACGCCGCCTTCTGATGAACATACGATCTCTTCTAGAGATTTGTTTTCAAACTCAGTACCAGGGATTAAACCATTAAGCTTAACCACGTATGTGTTGTGGTGTTTGCCATGGTGAAACTCTAGTGTTTCTTTTGAAATATGTGGCTCAAGTGCGTCGATTGCATATGGTAGTGACGGTAGTTCAAATGCCATTTTTTTATCTCCATCTTCTTTGGTTGATAGTCCATTTGGTAATACGTAATGCCTGTTGGAACAGACCAGTTACCTATACCAAGCGGTAATATAGTGTTACTATAATTGTTGAGTATTTTACTCAAGTTTAAGCAAACAGCAATGCTATTGCGAAAGACTATTTCAATTGCGGCTTTATTTGCCCATATTAAGTTATATATTTGTGGTCACGATGAGTTATTTTCAAGACCTAAATATATTTAGCTATCGTTACTTTGAGGTTGTAGATGGAAACCATTGATAAAATTAAACAGCAAATTTCAGAAAACCCAATAATCCTTTTTATGAAAGGGTCACCAAAATTACCAAATTGTGGTTTTTCTTCACAAGCATCGCAAGCGTTAATGTCATGTGGTGAACCATTTGCATACGTTGATATTTTACTTAATCCAGACATTCGTGCTGAGCTTCCAGCATACGCAAATTGGCCAACATTCCCGCAATTATGGGTAGATGGCGAATTAGTTGGTGGTTGTGACATTATTATAGAAATGTTTCAACGCGGTGAATTACAGCCGTTAATTACAGAAACTGCTGCAAAATATAAAGAAGCTGACGCAGAGTAATTTTATTACTCAACCTGCTATCAGGTTATCAAGCTCTTTAAACACAAAGCCACTTTTTAAGTGGCTTTGTTGTTTTGAATGTACACTGTTTTAAATAATTTTAACTCGGGTTAGAAATCTACTAACAGGTTAACTATAAAGAGTAGGAGTTCAAATTAAGGTAGCTGTTTATAGACTCACTTTTAAACTATCTTTTTTTATTTTAAAAATTTGCATACATTATCTAGGGCTTGTTTATCTTTCGAGGTTAAAGCCAGTAGGGTAACGAAGAAGCAATTACCGACCCCACTAGTTTACAAACCTCGCGCCGTGATTAAATCGCCCCTTGATAGAATAAATTTTAATCCTGAAAGGGCAGCAGGTCTTCGTGTACTACTATTACTAATTTTTTCAATTATCAGATATGCCTTTTTTATTAAGTTAGTTTCCCAATATAACGAGTTTTAATCAAAAATCATTTAGTAAGCTAGAATTTTACTTAGCTACTTATTGATTAGTGTCCTTGTTATTAAAACCGAATATTTACACCTTTTATAAAATAATCAAAAAACCAGCACAACACTTATACCAATCCACAATAATGCTTAATCAATTTGAGGGGTTAAACCTGACGCTAACTGCGTTAAAAATTTTTGCCTTGTTATCGACAAAGTTTTCTTACCTCAAAATAGACCATTTATTTAAGTTAATTGGCATTACATTGTTTTAATAACGATAAAAATAAGTTTTATGGGTACTGCTGCTTAAGAGAAAACATATAAATGTAGGAAAAAATAAATCATAAGTAATTAAAATTTATATGTTTAATATACTTTGATTGGATTTTTAACATGTACTCGAACATAAATAATGTTTATAAAAGATATATCGGTAAATAAAAATTCATTATTAAGAGGCTAAAAATGCCACAAATATTAATAACTATACAAAGGAGCGGCAAAAAGCAGAGAGGTTAAACCATAAAACTTCGTAAATAGCATAAAACTATCTAAATGTTAACTGAATAACTTTAGTTTTTTTGAATATTTATTCACTTGGGTGCTGCTTTACGTTTACGTAAGCTGTATCTTGAGGGGTGTTTGTTTTTACAAAATGTTAAACTTGACACCGGTGTTATGAAAAAATAACGACCAATATAGCGCTAATTGTTAAAATTGATGATAAAAAAGAAATGTTGCTATGAGGTGAGAAATATTCAAGAATGTGAATATGTATTCAAAGTGCTATTGACTCTATTTAAGATAGAGGCTAGTTTTGTCCGTCTGTTAGCAAATCGTCGAGTAGTTCATCCACGCTAACAGTGCAGCAAGGGGAGGGGTCTATGTTATACGACTCAAAGTTAGAAAAAGAAAATTGTGGCTTTGGCTTAATTGCCCAAGTTAATGGTCAGGCTAGTCATAGGCTTATACGTACTGCTATTACAGGGCTGGATCGTATGCAGCACCGTGGCGGTATATCTGCTGATGGTAAAACAGGCGATGGCTGTGGTTTGTTATTACAAAAACCAGATAGTTTTTTTCGTGCTATTGCCAGTGAACATAATTGGCATTTAGGTAAAAACTACGCAGTGGGTATGATTTTTTTAAATTCAGACCCTGTTTTAGCGCAAGCTGCAAAACAAATACTTAGCGAAGAATTAGAAAAAGAGACGTTAAATATTTTAGGTTGGCGTGTAGTCCCAACCGATCCTTCAATGCTGGGTCCTATCGCTGTACAGCAGCTACCAGGGTTTGAACAAATTTTTGTTAGCGCGCCAGAAGGTTGGCGTTCTAAAGATTTAGAACGTCGCTTATATGTGGCACGCCGCCGTGCTGAAAAACGCATTGTTGATGACGAAGCATTTTATATTGCAAGTTTATCTGGGTTGGTAACTATCTATAAAGGCTTAATGATGCCTGCAGATTTACCGAACTTTTACTTAGATTTAGCTGATATTCGTATGACAAGTGCGATTTGTGTTTTTCATCAGCGTTTTTCTACTAATACACAACCACGTTGGCCACTTGCTCAGCCGTTTAGGTATTTAGCACACAATGGTGAAATTAATACCATTGAAGGGAACCGTCAGTGGGCACGCGCGCGCTCTTATAAGTTTGCGTCACCGCTTATTCCTGACTTACAAACAGCAGCGCCGTTTGTAAATGAAACAGGCTCTGATTCATCAAGCCTAGATAATATGCTTGAGCTATTTTTAGCTGGTGGCATGGATTTATTCCGCGCTATGCGTATGCTTGTGCCGCCTGCATGGCAAAAAAATCGTGCAATGGATGACGACTTACGTGCATTTTACGATTTTAACTCTATGCACATGGAACCATGGGATGGCCCTGCCGGTATTGTTATGTCGGATGGTCGTTTTGCGGCTTGTAACCTAGACCGTAACGGACTTCGTCCGGCGCGCTATGTAATTACACAAGATGGTTTTATTACACTCGCATCAGAAGTGGGTATTTGGGATTACACTGCCGATGAAGTTGTAGAAAAAGGTCGTGTAGGACCTGGTGAGCTTTTAGTAATCGATACTAAGCTTGGCAAAATTTGGCACTCTGACGAAATCGATCAAGATTTGAAATCTCGCCATCCTTATAAATCATGGCTTGAAGAAAATGTTAAACGTTTAGTTCCATTTGAAGAACTTACTGAGCAAGACGCCGGTAATCGCTCTTTTGATGATGAAACGTTGGTTAAGTACCAAAAAATGTTTGGCTATACCAACGAAGAACTCGATAGCGTTATTCGTGTAATGGGTGAAAATGGTCAAGAAGCAACTGGCTCAATGGGTGATGACACGCCATTTGCAGTGCTTAGTGAAGGGCACCGTTCGCTTTACGACTATTTCCGTCAAAAATTTGCGCAAGTAACCAATCCACCGATCGATCCATTGCGTGAAAATCACGTGATGTCACTTGCTACCTGTATTGGTAGTGAGCAAAACGTATTCAATGAAACAACAGGTCATGCTAAGCGTTTACAGTTTGATACACCTATTTTAATGTACGCAGACATGCAGCAGTTACTTAATGCTGATGAAGCGCATTACAGCTACTGTAAAATTGATATTACCTATACAGTTGAAGAAGGCTTAGAAAACGCGGTTACGCGTATTTGTGACCAAGCTCAAGAAAAAGCAGCCGCTGGTTGTATCATGCTTATTTTAACAGACCGTAATTTTGATGAAACGAATTTACCAATCCCTGCGGCAATGGCTGTAGGCGCTGTACAAAATCGTCTTGTAGATAACAATTTACGTTGTGAATCAAATATTATTATTGAAACAGCGAGTGTGCGCGATGCGCATCAATTTGCTGTGTTACTAGGTTTTGGTGCAACAGCAATTTATCCGTATCTTGCTTATGAATCACTTGTAGCAATGAGCGATAACAAAATTATTGATAAGTCGTACTGCGAGGTAACTCTTGCGTACCGTAAAGCTATCAATAAAGGCTTGTATAAAATTATGTCTAAGATGGGCATAAGTACCGTTGCATCTTATCGTTGTTCAATGTTGTTTGAAGCCGTTGGTCTATCTGATGCTATTGTTGAAATGTGCTTCAAAGGTGTTGCAAGTCGAATTAAAGGCGCTTGCTTTACAGATTTTGATGACGATCAGCAAAGCTTACACAAACTTGCTTTAAGCAAGCGTAAATTATTAAGCCACGGCGGCTTGTTTAAGTACGTACATGGTGGCGAGTATCATGCTTATAATCCTGATGTAATCCAAACTCTGCAAAAAGCAGTTCGTTCTGGTGAATACAGTGATTACAGTGAATATGCAAAACTTGTTAATACGCGTCCTATTGCCACTTTACGTGACATGCTTGCGCTTAAAATTCCAGAGCAAGGCATTAGCATCGATGATGTAGAGCCTGCAGAAAACCTATATAAGCGTTTCGATTCAGCAGCAATGAGTATTGGTGCATTATCGCCAGAAGCTCATGAAGCACTGGCAATTGCAATGAATCGCTTAGGCGGTTGTTCAAACTCAGGTGAAGGCGGTGAAGATAAACTTCGTTATGGTACCGAGAAAAACTCGCGTATTAAACAAGTTGCTTCAGGTCGATTTGGCGTAACGCCGCATTACTTACGTAGTGCCGATGTTATTCAAATTAAAGTAGCGCAAGGTGCAAAACCAGGCGAAGGCGGTCAATTACCGGGTGAAAAAGTAACCCCATACATTGCTAAACTTCGTTATTCGGTTCCCGGTGTTACGTTAATTTCGCCACCACCACATCACGATATTTATTCAATTGAAGATTTAGCACAGCTGATTTTCGATTTAAAACAAGTAAACCCTAAAGCGCTAATTTCTGTGAAACTGGTTTCAGAGCCCGGTGTAGGAACAATTGCAACGGGTGTTGCTAAAGCATATGCCGATTTAATTACGATCTCTGGCTATGATGGCGGCACAGGTGCAAGCCCACTTACTTCGGTTAAGTATGCTGGTAGTCCATGGGAACTTGGTTTAGCCGAAACGCAGCAAGCCCTTGTTGAAAACGGACTACGTCATCGTATTCGTTTACAAACAGATGGTGGTTTAAAAACAGGTTTAGATATAATTAAAGCGGCAATTTTAGGTGCAGAAAGCTTTGGCTTTGGTACAGGCCCAATGGTTGCGCTTGGTTGTAAATACTTACGCATTTGCCACTTAAATAACTGTGCGACCGGTGTTGCAACACAAGATGAAACGTTGCGTCAAAAGCATTACCACGGCTTACCAGAAATGGCGATGAACTACTTTAAGTTTATAGCGCAAGAAGCACGTGAAATCATGGCAAGCTTAGGTGTTGTAAACTTAACTGATTTAATCGGTCGTTTAGATTTACTAGAAGCAATTGAAGGTAAAACAGCAAAACAGAAGAAAATTGATTTATCGTCTGTTTTAGCTCAACCAAATAACCCAACGGGTGAAACACTTTATTGCAGTACACCAAATAGCTCGCATTACTTAGGTAAGTTAAACGAAAGTTTGCTTGCTAAAGCACAAGAGGCAATCGACACATCAAGCGGTATTTCGCTTGTGAGTCGTATTTGCAATACCGACAGATCGGTTGGTGCAATGCTTTCTGGTTATATTGCTGATAAACATGGCAACCAAGGTATGGCAGCTGATCCTGTAGCAATTGAACTACACGGTACTGCAGGTCAATCATTTGGTGTGTGGAATGCGGGTGGTCTTGAAATGACACTAGTAGGCGATGCTAACGATTACGTAGGCAAAGGTATGGCGGGTGGTAAGTTAGTTATTCGTCCACCATTGGGTTCATCGTTCGAAAGCCATAAAGCAACTATTGCTGGTAATACATGTTTGTATGGCGCTACAGGTGGGAAACTATTTGCAGCAGGTTGTGCTGGTGAGCGCTTTGCGGTTCGTAACTCTGGCGTGCAAGCGGTTGTAGAGGGTGTTGGCGATAATGGTTGTGAATACATGACCGGCGGCGTTGTGTGTGTACTGGGTAATGTAGGCGTTAATTTTGGCGCAGGTATGACCGGTGGTTTTGCTTATATTTTAGATGAGCGAAACGATTTTGAAAAACGCATTAACCCAGAGCTTGTCGAAATAGTAACGCTAGACGAATTAACATCGCATCAAGAGCATTTACGTGGATTAATAGCTGAGCATTTAGAGCTTACCGGTTCATGTAGAGCAGAAAGTATTTTAGCTAACTTTGAATTGTATTTACCTATGTTTAAATTAGTTAAGCCAATTTCAAGTGATGTAAAAAGTTTACTCGGGCATCGCGCTCGCAGTAGCGCTGAACTACGTGTTCAAGCGCAATAAGGGGGAAGTATGAGCGAAAATGTATATCAATTTATAGACGTGCAGCGTGTAGACCCACGCAAAAAACCAATATCGTCGCGTAAAAAATCTTTCGTGGAAATTTACGAACCCTTTTCAGAGAATCAGGTTAACTCGCAAGCAGACCGTTGTTTAGATTGTGGTAACCCTTACTGTGAATGGAAATGCCCAGTGCATAACTACATTCCACAATGGTTAAAGTTAATACGTACGGGCCGTATTATAGAGGCGGCTGAGCTTTCTCATCGTACAAATAGTTTACCAGAAGTGTGTGGGCGTGTTTGCCCGCAAGACCGCCTATGTGAAGGTTCGTGTACATTAGATGAAGAATTTGGTGCTGTAACAATTGGTAATATTGAGAAGTATATTACCGATGAAGCATTTAAAATGGGCTGGAAGCCTGATATGTCTTATGTAACTTGGACTGATAAAAAAGTAGCTATTATTGGTGCCGGTCCTGCAGGCTTAGGTTGTGCAGATATTTTAGTCCGCAATGGTGTTAAACCAGTGGTATTTGATCGCCACCCAGAAATAGGTGGACTACTAACGTTTGGTATTCCTTCTTTTAAACTTGAAAAATCAGTAATGCAAAAGCGTCGCGAAATTTTCACTGAAATGGGCGTAGACTTTAAGCTAAATGTTGAAGTTGGTGTTGATATTACGCTTGAACAAATTTTAGCTGATTATGACGCGGTGTTTTTAGGGGTTGGTACATATCAGAGTATGCGTGCGGGTCTTGAAAATGAAGATGCGCCAGGTGTTCACGATGCACTGCCGTTTTTGATTGGTAATACAAACCGTGTAATGGGTTACGACGAGACAAAACAACCTTGTATTGATATGGCTAATCAAAAAGTAGTTGTACTTGGTGGTGGTGATACAGCAATGGACTGTGTGCGTACATCTATTCGACAAAATGCTGCAAAAGTAACGTGTGCATATCGTCGTGATAAAGAAAATATGCCAGGCTCTAAACGCGAAGTTAAAAACGCGAAAGAAGAGGGTGTAATCTTTACTTACAATGTTCAGCCTAAAGGCATTGTACTGAACGAAAATGGTAAAGTAACTGGCGTTAAAATGGTGAAAACTAAATTAGGTGAGCCTGATGCAAAAGGCCGAAGCCGCGCTGAAGAAGTACCTGGTTCAGAGCATGTAATTGAAGCCGATCAAGTTATAATGGCGTTTGGTTTTCAGCCTCATAAAATGGATTGGTTAGAAAAGTATGATGTAGAAATAAACCACTGGGGTGGTATTAATGCTCCAGAGCAAGGTGAGTTTACACATCAAACTACTAACCCGAAAATATTTGCCGGTGGCGATATAGTGCGAGGCTCGGATTTAGTGGTAACTGCTATTTTTGAGGGGCGTAATGCTGCAGAAGGTATTATGGATTACCTTAAAGTTTAATCACTTTTTTAAGAATATTAAAGCAAGCCTTTGGGCTTGCTTTTTTTTTGCTTTTAAAAAAGCTAAATACCCTGAACTCTGGTTAATATATTTATCTCGAACCGTTATTTTAAACCTAATTACGTGGCCTAAATTACAGTAGGCTTACTACTGATGCTCAAATTGATTTGTTTTCATTGGAAATTCTGACTAAAGAAATACAAATTTAAACATAACGAAGGTTTAAATATTTAACTAAACCTCATAATCGGAGCTTAAGTTAAATAAATAATTTTTAATTTGAGAGGCAAACAAAATATATTTTTTAAAAGCCTAATGAATATTTATCTATATTTTTATGTTTACTATTTATAAGCATACTTCTTGATTTAAGTATTAAATAAGTACAAAATTAGAGGTTGCTTAACACAAGCTTACTTTTTAATAGCGGTAAGTGTGAAATTTATAAAAGAAAACATATATCAATTATGCACAAATACTCAGATAACATAGAAAGAAAATTAATAGTAAGATTCTTTTCGTCAATAGGCTTCAGTGCCACATTTTTAATGGCGTGCGTTGCTTTAATAAACGATAGTTATTTGTTATCTGTTACCCTTTATATTTCATCAGCAGTTTATGTTTGGGCATTTTGTATTTATACAAAAACCGAAATGTCAGCAAGTGCTATTTTGTATAACTTGTATGCGTTAATGATTTATTTAGTTTTAACTGGCGGTGCTGAAGGTACCGGTCCTATTTGGATATTTATTGTATCACCAGTTACATTTTCAATAAGGGGTTTAAGGCGCGGGGTCTGTGATATTATTTTATTTTTATCAGCAATTACCTTGGCTTTTTATTGTGCAGAAAGCTTTAATATATACAGTTATGAACCTGCGCAATTTCCTTATAGAATTATATTGTCATTTATTTTAGTTGCTTTACTCAGTGGATATTATGAACATTCGAGATCAAAATATAGCGATAAAATAATTGCTCTGAGCCAAAAAAATGAATTACTAGCAACCATAGATCCATTAACTAACTTACCTAATCGCCGTTATACAATGAATAAGTTAACTGAATTTAAAAGTAATCATTTGGATAGCAATATACCCTTTGTATTACTTTTAGCTGATGTTGATAATTTTAAAAAAATTAATGATACATACGGACATGATTTTGGTGATGAAGCACTTATACATTTAGCTAATATATTTAAAGAAAGCATTTCTGAAAACACAGTTGCCTCGCGTTGGGGTGGAGAAGAGTTTTTAATTACCCTACCAAATGCATCACTCTTAGATGGTATCAAGCTTGCTGAAAGTATTCATGGTGCACTTCGTCACTTGCCAATAAACACACCTTCAAACTCTCTAAACCTAACATTAAGTATTGGAGTGATTCAAAGTGTGGCAAGTCGATCTATTGATTTAGATATAAAAAGTGCAGATGAGCTTTTATACAAAGCAAAAAAGCAAGGTAAAAATCAAACTTGCTCTTTGTAGTTAATTCTTAAATCTATATCTATTTTAATCCATAGAAAAAGAATCAAGAGAAGGTCTTACTTTTGCCTTGCGACGTTTTACACTCATGTAGCAAGTTAAGCTGCATAACAGTTGTAGGGTAATCACCACCCAGTAGCTATTACTTACAAAGCTACTTAGATCTCCATCAATACTGCCCACTATATTTAGCGTAGTCAGTGTCAATTGAATTACCAATACAATACTTAAAAAATGTAACAACTGTTGTTTAAATTGAGTGTGTTTAAATTTACTAAAAATAATTAAGGTCACACTCGTTATCAACAATAAGTAACTCACTCCTAAAGCTGTAAAAACTAAAGTACTTTGCATTAAATTTATCCTTAATGTTTTATCCGTTATTTAAAACAATATTAGTCAAAATAAACTGGCAGCTCTAGGCATGCGCCATTATTAGTTCTTTAGCATTTGCTTTAGCTGTTTTACTTATGTTGTCGCCACCAAGCAAGCGAGCTATTTCATTTACTCTGCCATCTTTATTTAGAGGTAACATGTGTGTGTACGTTTTACCCTCAGCTATTTCTTTAGCTACAAAAAATTGCTGATGCGCACTGCTTGCTACTTGTGGTAAATGGGTTACACAAATTACTTGAGTTGATTTACCTAATTGGCGTAACAATTTACCTACAGCGGATGCAGTAGGGCCCGATATACCTACATCGACTTCATCAAAAATCAATGTTGGTGTTGTCACTTTTTGAGCAATAATAACCTGAATAGCAAGGCTAATACGCGAAAGCTCACCACCTGATGCCACTTTAGCTAAAGGCTGTAAAGGTTGTCCTGGATTAGTTGATACTAAAAATAATACATTGTCGTACCCTAAGTTATTAGGTGCACGTTCTGGTTCTTGGGTAAGTGCTATTTCAAACACACCGTTTTCCATAGATAGGTTTGCCATGCTTTCGCTTATCAAGCGGTTTAGTGTATTGGCGTATTCTTGGCGGCTTAAGCTCAAAGCTTCACTTGAATTTTTATAATCCGTTAATGCGTTCTCAATTTCAGATTCTAATTGTTCTAACCGAGAACTATTATTGCTTATAGATTCCAGCTCTTGTGAGATTGATTGATGAAACTCAACAAGTGCTTGTGGTTTTATGTGGTGCTTACGGGCCAAATCCATAGATCCACTTAGTCTATTTTCCACTTCAACTAAACGAGCTGGGTCTAAATCGGCTTGCTCTGTGTAACTACGCACTTCACGGCTTGCTTCTTCAACCTGTACTGCTGCTTCACTCAGTAATGCAGCAACACTTGCTAAGCTTTCGTCGTATTGAGCAAGCTCTGTAAATTGTTGTGCGCTTTGTTGTAGTAAAGAGCAGGCATTTTGTTCATCACTTTCGTATAAGTGTTGTAGCTCGCGCTGACAAGATTCTAAAATAGTTTGGCTGTTACTTAATTTATAATGCTCAGCTTCTATTTGTTCAAATTCACCTTCTTGTAGTGCGAACTCGTCAAGCTCTGCTAC
The DNA here is from genome assembly GCF_015864385.1 of Pseudoalteromonas sp. SWXJZ94C. Classification (NCBI taxonomy): domain Bacteria; kingdom Pseudomonadati; phylum Pseudomonadota; class Gammaproteobacteria; order Alteromonadales; family Pseudoalteromonadaceae; genus Pseudoalteromonas; species Pseudoalteromonas sp. SWXJZ94C. Next base: position 59,870 of record NZ_JADYXF010000023.1, on the reverse strand, counting down.
TTGGTATTCTAAAAGCTGTTTTTGAGCTGCTTGTTGTTGCTGTTGTTGCTCTAAATGTTTAAATTCTTTTTGCAAACTAGCAAATTGCTTATAACTTTGGCTTACTGCACTTACCAAATGTTGATGGCCTGCATAAGCATCTAAAAGTTGTAATTGATGTTCAGCTTTTAATAAATGTTGGTGAGCATGCTGCCCATGTATAGAAATTAAGTATTGTCCAAGCTCTTTTTGTTGTGCAGCGGTGACCGCACTACCATTAATATAACTTTTGCTTCTGCCATTTTTACACACAACACGACGCAACAAACACTCGTTGTCGGACGTGCTTAGCATATGCTGCTCTAAAAATGCTTGGGCAAGTGGGAGAGCATCTAAATCAAATCGTGCGCACACATCTGCTTTGTCTGTGTTCGGGCGCACAGCCGAAGCCTCGGCTCGCCCGCCTAAGCATAATGAAAGTGCATCAATAGCAATCGATTTACCAGCACCTGTTTCTCCGGTAATTGCGGTCATGCCATTTTGCCATTCGGTGCTTAAATTACTTACTATTGCAAAGTTTTTAATTTCTAAACCAATTAACATACTGTTTATCCATCCAGTCAATTAACTGTTAATTTATACAGTGTTTTGGTTTTTTGCAAATTAATTTTTTATTATTTAAGCAATATTTGCTTCTTCAATGAATTGTGTATTTATAGGGTTTTGTGGGGATTCATTTTGATCATCAATATTATCAGTAGGTTGTATCGTATCTTCAGTTTTAATATTTGCGATGAGAGGGGGAAGAGTATCTCGGTAAAAAACCTTGTTGTAGAGTATCCCTTGTTGAGGAAGCTCTGAAACAAAGTACTGTATATTATCGATTAAAATTTGGGCTGAATTTGTTTGATGCGTTTTCATTAACTCGTTAGATAAAGTGTTTACGAGTAAATCAGCAGTATCTTCGAGCTGTTGTAAGTTCTCGTCGGTATGCGGCTGTACAACGAAAAAATTACTTATAATTGCCTGTATTCTGGCGTTATATTTAGGGCGAATTATTTTAGCGTCGAGTAATTCATTTAGCTTCAATTTAACACGAGTACTCGCGTGCGATACACGTTCATTAAATAACTTTTTTTTAGCTTCTATCGCTTTTTTACGGTTACTTTCTACCTTAAGGTAGCTAGCCAGTAATGTAATTAATAGCAGCAGAGCAAAAAAAACAACATAAGTCATTATTGTTAGTTCCTGAAATGGTTCATTATTTTTATAGCGCCATTTTGCTCTATAGTACTGCTTTTGGCAATAAAATTAGTATAAACGACTACCCCAATTTAATTTTGTACGTAAAACGTTGTAGTAAGAGTAGTTTTTAGGATGAATTAAGCGTAACTTTTTATCTGCTTTTTTAATTACAACTTCATCGCCCGGCAATACAGCAAGCACGACATGGCTGTCGCAGCTTACTTGGAGACTATCGGTATTTTCAAGGCTAAGTTTTAAACGTACTTCGTTATCTGCATCAACAACTAATGGTCTGCTTGATAATGTGTGTGGGAACATTGGCACCAATGAAATGGCATTAAGTTCTGGTGTTAAAATGGGACCTCCCCCCGAAAGAGAGTAAGCCGTTGAGCCTGTGGGGGTAGATACAATTAAGCCATCTGAGCGCTGTGAAAATACAAAGTCATTATTAATAAAAGCTTCAAATTCAATCATGTGAGCAACTTTGTCAGCATGTAAAACCGCTTCGTTAACCGCTGAGTTAGCACTTTTTAATTCGTTATGACGATATACTTCTACTTCTAATAAAAAGCGTTCTTCTTCTAGGTATTCACCACTGAGTACTTGCTCTAAACTTGCTTCAAACCCTTCAGGGTTTAAATCAGTTAAAAATCCTAAGTTACCTCTGTTTACACCAATAACTGCAACATCAAAACGAGCTAACACGCGAGCTGCGCCAAGCATGTTACCATCTCCGCCAACAACAATAGCGAGATCAGCTCTCTCTCCTAAATCTACTAATTTAACGAGTTTATCTTTTGGAACATCAACTAATTGACTGCCAGTACGTTTTTCTACAATAACTTCAAAACCAAGTGCAAGTAAAAATGTATGCAAGCGTTGTAGCGTGGTAGCTGCACCAGGGTGATTTGGTTTGCCAATAAGGCCAATGGTTTTAAAGGGAGAGTCCATAATATACGCACGATAAGTTATAATATTGCTAGAGTAACTCAAAATAGAAGTGTTTGAAAACACAGATTTTAGCAAAGTTATTATGAAGCAATTGATTGACTAATTAATCAGGTTTTTTCAAGTATGAGTTTGTGTCAGTACTTGAAATAACCACAAACGCCCCGATATATGTTTCATGCAACAAGATGTAGATACCATGAAAATAAACCCGCGAGATCAGCAAATTTTTTCAGCTGTTATGAACATGTACTGTAATGGTGAGGGTTTACCCGTTCCATCAACAAAAATAGCCAAGCTAAAAGGCATGGCGGTGTGTTCGGCTACTGTTCGTAATGCAATGGCTCGCCTAGAAAAAGTGGGCTTATTGTATTCGCCTCATACATCGGCAGGTCGAGTGCCTACAAATGAAGGGTTTGATTATTGGTTTAATGAGTTTTTTCCATTGGCTGATATTGCTAATTATTGGGAACCAGAGCAAGCACAATTAGTTGAACTTGCTCATGGGCTGAGCCAAAAATACCAAGTGTGTTGTTGTGTAGGTTTACCACAAGCAAGTTCTCAGCAAGTATTTAGAGTAGAGGTTCTCGATTTTGATTCAACAGACTGGCTTATCTTATTAATAGATAGGGCAGGGCAGAGTCATAATATTTGCATTGATAAGCCACATGATTCATCAGACTCTGTTCGCTACCAATTTGCTACATGGTTAAATACAGTATTTAGCCAACAAACATTAATGGAAGGCTTGTATCGTATGCAAGCTATGGCTAATACTGCACCTCGAAATTGTCATGATTCGCTTAACCAGTGGACTCGTCAACTTAGTCAGAAATTAGGTTCAGATAACAGTATTGTTGTCGGAGAAAATTACCTCTACAAACAAATCGATTGTGAACAAAGTTTAAATATAGGTGTTTCATTTTTAAATTATGTAGAGGATAAGCTTGCCTTTAAAAATGGTTTATCGGTACTTAATAGTGAAGAGCTTCCTTTTACTGAGTGTAATGAGTTGATTGTTATTAGCGTGCCATATTTTCAAAATCAGGAATACCAAAGCCGTTTTTGTATAATTTGCCCTAAATCGGCGCAAATTGAAGAAATAATCCAAGAATTTAAATTAATTGAGACCTCTAACTCTTGAATCTTTTTATTCAACCCCCATAATTACCGCAGTTGAAAAGAATTGGAGCAAATATTTTATGTCGGAACAGACGCAAAAACCAGAACAAGAAGTAGAACTAAACGAAGAGCTAGCTCAAATGCAAGCTGATGTAGAGGCAGCAGTAGAAGCCGCTGATCAACATGCAGATGAAGAGCAGAGCCCTGAAGCAGAAATTGCAATGTTATACGCAGAGCTTGAAGCGGCTAAACAAACGATTGCTGATCAAAAAGACGGCGTTGTTCGCGCAGCAGCCGATGTTGATAATATTCGTCGTCGTGCAGCACAAGATGTAGAAAAAGCGCATAAATTTGCATTAGAAAAGTTTGCTAACGAATTGCTACCTGTAATTGATAACCTTGAGCGCGCTATTGAGTTTTCTGATAAAGAAAACGAGACTTTGAAGCCATTGCTTGAAGGTATTGATATGACCGTTAAAAGTTTTAACGAAGCGGTTGCTAAATTTGGTGTTGAAATTGTAGACCCACAAGGTGAGCAATTTAACCCTGATTTTCATCAAGCAATGTCGATTCAACCAAGTAACGATGTATCGCCAAATACAGTACTTGCAGTAATGCAAAAAGGCTATAAATTGAATGGTCGTTTATTACGCCCTGCAATGGTTATGGTATCTAAAGCAGCTGATGCTTAATTAATATTAGTTTTGAATAAAAATGCCTCATTGTGAGGCATTTTTTTTGTCTTTTATACGATGAATAATCTGTACAATAATAGTTAATATAACTGCACCAAACATTAAACTCGAAAATGGTACTGCGCTTTTAGCATGCATTAGTACAAGCAAAGGTCCTACTAAGGCACCGCTGCCAAATCTTAGAGTACCGATTACGGCAGTAGCCGTGCCGGTGTTTTTTTCAAACTTCATTAAAATAAGTGAATCGGCGTTACTTGCTGTTACTCCCAAGCTCATCATTAATGGTGCAATGCTCGCCACTATGTAATACAGCGGCATTTCTAATAGACTAAACGTTAGTAGTGCAGTGCCTGAAATAAATCCACATGTGAGTCCGTAGTAAAGCATTTTTCGTGAGCCAACTCGCGGAACTATGCGTGTGTTTAAAAAATTACCAAACATGAGTGCCATTACGTTAAAGGCAAATAACACCCCAAATAATTGTTCAGAAACTTTAAATAAATCGAGATAGATAAAAGGTACTGATGTTAAAAAGCAAAAAAATCCAAACGACACAAACATAGAACTTAATATATCTGCACGTGCATCGGTATTGCTTAGTACGGTTTTATAACTATCAAAAAATAATGCTAATCCTTTTTTTTCATTTGTATGAATAGGTATATCGATTAAATACACTTGCACAAACGCTAAAATAATAAAGCTATAGGTAGCTAATACTAAAAAAATAGTCGACCAAACAGAAAAGCCTAAAATAAATGAGCCAATAGAGGGGGCAAGTAGTGGTGCAACCATCATGATCATAGACACGTAAGACATACCTTTAGCCGTGTTTTTTTGATATATGTGCCTAATAATACCCGGTACAACCACTGTTGCTGCAGCACCAGTAAATGCTTGCACTGCTCTAAGGATCCAAAAAGTATGTATTTCAGTTGTAAAAGCAAGCGCCATTGAGCTAATACCAAATAAGGTTAAACCTAATTTAGCAAGTTTACGACGACCAATTTGATCAGCAATAGGGCCAAAAAAAAGCATGCCTAACGAATAGCCCGCTAAATAAATACTCAAAGATATTTGTACATTTGGCATGTTTGTTTGTAAATCGTTTGCAAGAACAAGCATTGCAGGCAAATACATATCAATAGCAAGCGGAGTAATAGCCACAATACTCGCTAATAAAGGTAATAAAATACGGATGTTAAAAGACGAGGTCGAGGCGCCCATGTATAAACTCAATCATGACTAAAACGTGGCTCATAGTGTAACAGGGCAAGGTGATTGGATAAACTTAGTTTGCCTGCTAACTTTATAGCTTTATCTCAAATATCAATATAATAATAAACACAATTTAGTATTTCTGAGTAAATTGGTTCTAATGCAAAATAAAACATTTATGTAAGAGTATATTTAGCGCTATTAATAGGTTATTCAGCTTGTTTGCAGCAACTGACTTTTAATGTAATTAGCATAAAGCAAAGATTTTAAACTGGCACCGTGTTTGCTATTCTACAGTTAATGAAAATAATGATTTAAGAGAAACACGATGAAAAAATTGGTAATTGCAATATTAGCGACAGCGGTTCTAGCAGGTTGCAAAACATCTCCAACAGGACGTACGCAAATAGCACTTTATTCAGATCAACAAATGAGTGAAATGGGCACTGCAAGTTTTGCTGAAATGAAAAAAAGTCAGCCCGTTAATACTGATGCTAAAACGAATGCTTACGTAAATTGCATTGCTGAAAAAGTGGTTGCTGTATTACCAAAAGAATATGCTTCTCAAAATTGGGAAGTGGTTGTGTTTGAAGATGAATCTGCTAATGCATTTGCATTACCAGGTGGCTATATTGGTGTACACACCGGTTTGTTAAAAATAGCAACTAACCAAGACCAGCTAGCGACAGTGTTAGGGCATGAAGTAGGTCACGTTATTGCTGAGCATTCAAATGAGCGTGTTTCACAAAGCTCAATTTTAGATACCGGTATGCAACTTGGCAGTGCTGCACTTGAAATGGGTAATATTCAATACCGTAACGAAATAATGCAAGGCTTAGGTTTAGGCGCTCAATATGGTGTGGTTTTACCATTTAGCCGCTCACATGAGTCTGAAGCAGATGAAATTGGTTTAGATTTAATGGCAGAAGCTGGTTTTAACCCAGAGGAATCGGTAACGCTTTGGCAAAACATGAGTGCTGCGAGCAGTGGTACAACACCTGAGTTTTTATCAACTCACCCAGCACCAAGTAATCGTATTAAAAATTTACAAGCGCAAATGAGTAAAGCGCTTGGTGAACAAAGCACAGCTAAAGCACAGGGAAAAAACCCACAGTGTAAGCTGTAACTTAGTTTATATAAATTTAAATCCCCCTGTAAGTAGCTTACTTACAGGGGGATTTTTAATTACTATCAATAAATAATTATTTAGTGCTAAGTGCTTTTTCAAATACGCCTTTAAAGCGTTCAAAATCTTCTATTTGAGGTAAGTGCCCTAGGTTATCAAGTTCAAACAACTGTGCGTCAGGGATCAGCGCAGCGGCTTGTTTACCTAATTTATCGTATCGACCAAGCTCGTAGTTAACTCCGTCTTTTTTCCAGTTCCGACCAGGACCTGTTCTGTCTCGTGTACCAATAATTAATTTAACGGGTACTGTAAAGTTTTTAAATTCAGTAATAACAGGTTGAGTGAAAATCATATCGTATGTTTTAGCGTTTACCCATGCCATTTTTTCTTTATCTGGACCTTGGATTTGCCCTGTTATAAAGTCAGTTAAAGCTGAATATGTTGCATTCCACTTCCCATCATAATAATTTTTTTGCTGGTAATTTCTTACACCCTCAGGTGTTTTTGCTAATTCGTTTTTATAGAAAAAGTTAGTATCTTTGTAATCAACATATTGCAGGTAGTTTTCTAGCCCAATAGGGTTCAGTAAAATTAATTTGCTTGTAGTATTTGGATACATTAATGCAAAACGACTCGCTAGCATTCCACCCATAGAGTGCCCCAATACAATCGACTCTTTTATATTAAGCGAATCCATTAATGCATGTGTATGGTGGGCAAGAGTTGCAAACGAATACTGGTAATCCGTTGGTTTGGACGATTTACCAAAACCAATTTGATCAGGAATTAACACTCCATACCCTAATGATTGAAGGTACTGGGCTGTTGTTGTCCAGTAGTCAGCATTAAAGTTTTTTCCATGCATAAGTGTAACAACAGGCATATCGGTTTTTGTTGGTTTTAAGTAAATATAAGCCATTTTTAATGATTGTTTTTGTGACTCAAGTGCAAAATAATTCACTTTAAAATCGTAGTCATAATTACTTAAAAGTGCATCATAGGAAAGGGTAGATGTATCTTGAGATGTACCTGCTAAGGCATTGTTTGTTATTAATAATAAAGTAGAAAAACAAATAACTTTAATCGACGACATTCGTTACTCCTATTAAGGATAAAAACATGAACCGCATTAGGTAAGGCTCAAAATAAAGTATCACAATAACTAAATCTTAAGTGCTATTCAATTGGCGCTCTATAATGATCAAGGGTTATTTAAATTTAAAGCATAAAAAAGCGAAGCTAAATGAGGCTTCGCTTATTGTAAGTGTTTGAATCTTTATGTTTAAAATGTCCACTCAACATGGATTTGTGGAACTGACTCAGTTACATCTGTTCCTAGTTTGTTATGCCAGTATTGCCATTCCATACCTAAAAGCAGGGTGTTTTCTTTCATTTTAAAAGCGTGACCTAAATCCCAAGTAACAATCGGTTGTGCAAGTATCCACGCACGTACCTTGTTACCAAACTCGTCTTCACGTTCTGCTATATATTCTGCGTGACCTTTAAAGCTAAATTTTTGTGAGCCAATAGTGAAAGGATATTCAAAGGCGGCGTCAAACATCCAACTATTTGTTTCAATAGGTGCACCGCCTTTTGCTACGCCTTCACTATCATCAATGTAGGCAGTGACTAGCGTTTGAAAAAAGTAAAATCCAGGTATATCCCAACTTAGCTTAACACCAGGTAGGTATTTCATTACTTTTGCATCGCCTGCTACGTTAATGCCTGCGGTTAGACCAACATCTAATAATGCGCCAGAACTTATTTTTTTACCTGTAATGACTGATAAGCTAATCGTTGAATACCACTCTGCATAAAAATCAGCATCCTGATAATCGTCATCTATATCGTCTTTACTGTAATCAATAAAGAAGAAATTATCGCCGTAGTCGTAGCCAGATGCATGTTGGACTGAATACACAGTGGTATCGGACTTTTGCTCAGTAAACGGATTTTTTTGATTGCCATTATTAATATGCAACGCTGTACTGCTCCAATTAGCAGCAAATGTTGGATTAGTAAAAACACAGGTAGATAAAGCAAGAAGAGGGAGTACATTTTTAATTTTCATAAGAATTTTTAACTATAAATTTAGTGGCACGCGAAAAGCGAAATTATAGCAGAAGTGATTGATTTGTTGAGTGTTAAATTAACATATGTTGCAGCTGTCTATTAAGCTGCAACATATAAATGCTAACGTATTAAGCTTTATTACGGCGTAAGCAAATAATTGCAATTGCAGTAAATGCTAAAATAAAGCAGTAATAAGAAGACGTTGAAACTTCCCACGGGCTAATTTTAAACGTGGCACCTAATAACAATGCTTGGGCACCGTATGGCAAAGAACCCTGTGTTACACAGGCAAATATATCAAGTAAACTTGCAGAGCGTTTACCAGTTATTTCACCGTCGTCAGCCAGCTTTTTAGCAATAGGACCCGCGACAATAATTGATACCGTGTTATTAGCAATACACATATTACTTGTCATAACTAATGCTGCAATACCTAATTGATCAGCCACTTTACGATGCCATTTTGCAATGATTTTTGTAATTGCCTGAATCTTATGAGCAATATAATCAAGGCCACCATTAATGCGAATAAATTCAGATAATCCACCAATAAACATAGAGAGTAAAAATATCTCCTGCATGTCGGTAAAGCCTTTGTAAATATCTTTTACAAAGCTTGCGCCTTCGTAACTTCCTGTAAAGCCCATAAGTGCAGCAAAAATAATACCGCTAAATAACACTACAAATACGTTTAAGCCAGCAACGGCTAACACTAAAATAAAGGCATAAGGAAGTACTAACCAAATATCGTAATCTTTGGTTTCAACTACTTGTGCAGCAGGTGTTAAGTAAAACAACAAGCCAATAGTTAGTATTGCAGCGGGTACTGCTATTTTAAGATTCTCTTTAAACTTGTCTTTCATTTCACAGCCCTGCGTTCGCGTAGCTGCAATAGTGGTATCTGAAATAATTGATAAGTTATCGCCAAACATAGCGCCAGATACAATCGTACCGGCCATTAACGCAGGGTCGATACCTGTTTTGATGGATACTGCATATGCAATAGGGCCAATAGCACCAATCGTTCCCATCGACGTACCCATTGCAGTAGATACAACCGCTGCAATTAAAAATAAACCAGGAAGTAATAACGAAGGTGGAATAAGTGATAAGCCAGCATTTACTACCGCATCTACACCACCGGTTGCACTGGCAACGGCAGAAAACGCACCTGCAAGTAAGTAGATTAAACACATGGTAATAATATTGTTGTGTCCGGCACCTTTAATAAAGGTCTCTACACACTCGTTTACCGTGCCTTTATTTAAAATAAACGCAAGCATAATGGCAGGTAATATAGCCACTGGAGCAGGAAGTTGATAAAAAGCGTAATCAACCCCTTGAGATTGCAAATATAAACCTGAGCCTAAAAATAGTGCTACAAAGGTTAAAAGGGGTAGTAAAGAAAGTATTGCTTTGTTTTTGTTAAATGATGGCTGCATCATAATCCTCGAAACCAGTTAATTTACAACAGCCAAAAATTCCTCTTTTAGCTGAATTTAGCAAATCTACCTACTATGTTAATCATTAACAAAATTAGGAGAGTGCAGCGCCCGCAAGCCAAAGACCAAATCGACGCGAAAGAGAAGTTTAAATGTATAGATGGCTAAAGTAAACTGGTATTGTTATTATTATTAAATTAAAAGCTTACCTGACTATTGCATGACTTTTAGATAATATCTACAAAGTAACGCGATTTTCAGCGATTAATATTTGTCCAACTGCATAAAAGTGCCCAAGCGCGTATTTGCAGTGCTCCGGATATATACTCAGATTAGTAAAAAACGGATTCAAATTTAAATTAGGTAAAAACAATGACTACAAATCGAATAGGTGTTTTTGGTGCTAACGGCAGAATGGGCTTAGCTCTACTAGAAGCTGCGACAATTAAAGAGCAAACACAGCTTACAGGTGCATACGTTCGTAGCAGTTCGCCGTTATTGGGAATTGATGTAAATCAGATAAATAGTGCAGCCGATAAAAATGTTAGCTTTAGCGACGAAAGTACAATAGATAATGTAGATGTTTTAATCGACTTTACACTTCCTGCTGGTATGAAAAACCATTTAAAAACCGCTGTAGCACAAAAAATCCCTATGGTTATTGGTACTACGGGTTTAACAAGCGACGATATGGCACTTTTACACGATGCAGCTAAATATATTCCTATTGTGTTTGCTAGAAACTACAGTGTTGGCGTGAATGTATTACTTAACCTTGTGCAAACAGCAGCAACTAAATTTGGTGACGATTTAGATATCGAAATATTTGAAGCGCATCATCGTCATAAAATTGATGCGCCATCGGGTACTGCACTGGCAATAGGCGAGTCAATTGCGCAGGCGAAAGGTTGGAATCACGACGATGTTGCAGTATATGACCGAAGCCAAGTAGAAACAGCTAAATCGCAAAATGAGATTGGTTATTCGGTGCTAAGAGGGGGCGATATAGTAGGTGAACACACTGCATACTTCGCTACAATGGGCGAAAGGCTCGAATTGACCCATAAGGCAAGTTCAAGAATGACCTTTGCACTAGGCGCTATAAGAGCTGCAGGCTGGTTGCAAAATAAACCAGTAGGACTTTATGATATGCAAGATGTGCTAGATCTAAAGTAGTTTAGTTACCTTTTTAGCTGTTTGGGTCTAATTTCACCTAAAGTCACTTGTTTATTACAATTTACTAAATAGTATTAGACCTAAAAGGCAACTTAATGTAATATGCAGCCAATTTGCCAAAAATTACTAAATGCGTGTTTCCAATTATACCCAAATGGCTAGTAAATCCGGGGTTTCAGTGGGAATAAAAATAGTTTTAGGCAAGAAAAAATGATTGAAGGTTGAATGCTTTACATCTGCATCATTTAAGACTGCGTAAAACAATTTAAGCTCACAGAAATCTGGTTTTGACGATCCCTCTGGGTATTGGCGGGGTGTTAAGCAATTGCTTACTCCCGTTTTTTACTGTTAGGAGGTTTAACTTGACTAAATCCGCTCTGTTAGTCCTAGAAGACGGCACAGTGTTTCGCGGTACTGCAATCGGCGCTGACGGCATGTCAGTCGGTGAAGTAGTATTCAATACGTCTATGACTGGTTATCAAGAAATTTTGACTGATCCATCATACGCGGAACAAATCGTAACTTTGACGTACCCACATATCGGTAATACGGGTACCAACAGCGAAGACGAAGAAGCGAATCAAATTTGGGCTAAAGGCCTAGTGATCCGTGATTTGCCACTGCTAGCGAGTAATTTCCGTAACGAGCAATCGTTAGATGATTACTTAAAAGAACGTAATATTTTAGGTATTGCGGACATCGACACCAGAAAGTTAACTCGAATTTTGCGTGATAAAGGCGCACAAAACGGGTGTATTATTGCCGGTGACGAGCTAGACGAAAATAAAGCGCTACAAGCCGCGCAAGCCTTCCCAGGTTTAAAAGGTATGGATTTAGCAAAAGTTGTCTCAACCAAGGAAAATTTTGAGTGGCGCGAATCAAGCTGGACATTAGGCGAAGGATTTAAAACCCTTGATGCTGCTGATGAAAAGTTTCATGTTGTTGCCTACGACTTCGGTGTAAAGCGTAATATTTTACGTATGCTTGTAGACCGTGGTTGTAAACTTACAGTAGTACCAGCGCAAACTTCTGCCGCTGACGTACTGGCTTTAAACCCTGATGGTATCTTCCTATCTAATGGCCCTGGCGATCCTGAGCCATGTACTTACGCTATTGATGCAATTAAAACCTTTTTAGAAACCGACACACCTATTTTTGGTATCTGTTTAGGTCATCAGTTATTAGCCCTTGCCTCAGGTGCTAAAACAGAAAAAATGAAATTTGGCCACCACGGCGCTAACCACCCAGTTAAAGACCTAGACCGCGATGTAGTTATGATCACAGCTCAAAACCATGGTTTTGCAGCTCAAGAGTCAAGCCTGCCAAGTACGCTTCGTGCCACGCACAAATCGTTATTTGACGGAACGCTTCAAGGTATTCATCGTACAGATAAACCTGCGTTTAGCTTCCAGGGTCACCCTGAAGCAAGCCCTGGTCCGCACGATGCAGCCCCATTATTTGACCACTTCATCGATTTGATGCAAGCGCGTAAACACTAATTTAACTGGAGTAATAATGCCAAAACGTACCGACATAAAAAGCATTCTTATCTTAGGCGCAGGCCCAATTGTAATTGGTCAAGCTTGTGAATTTGACTACTCTGGTGCTCAAGCGTGTAAAGCACTTAGAGAAGAAGGCTACAGAGTTATATTAGTTAACTCAAACCCTGCAACTATCATGACCGACCCTGATATGGCCGATGCAACATACATCGAACCAATTCACTGGGAAGTGGTAGAAAAAATTATTGAAAAAGAAAAGCCAGATGCAGTACTGCCTACAATGGGTGGTCAAACGGCATTAAACTGTGCGCTTGAACTAGACAAGCACGGTGTATTGGCTAAACATGGCGTTGAACTAATTGGTGCAACGGCCGATGCAATCGACAAAGCAGAAAACCGCGAACGTTTCGATATCGCAATGAAAAACATTGGTCTAGAGTGTCCTCGTGCTGAGATTGCTCACTCTATGGATGAAGCCAAAGACATCATAACGCGCATTGGTTTACCATGTATTATCAGACCTTCTTTTACTATGGGCGGCACCGGCGGCGGTGTGGCGTATAACTTAGAAGAGTTTGAAGAAATTTGTGAGCGTGGCTTAGATTTATCGCCAACGAACGAATTACTAATTGATGAATCACTGATTGGTTGGAAAGAGTACGAAACAGAAGTTGTACGTGATAAAAACGACAACTGTATTATTGTTTGTACCATTGAAAACTTTGACCCTATGGGTGTTCACACTGGCGATTCAATCACCGTTGCACCAGCGCAAACTCTAACCGACAAAGAATACCAAATTATGCGTAACGCCTCTATGGCAGTATTACGTGAAATTGGTGTAGAAACTGGTGGTTCGAACGTACAGTTTGGTATTAATCCTGAAGATGGCCGTATGGTTATCATTGAGATGAACCCACGTGTATCACGTTCATCTGCACTAGCATCAAAAGCAACGGGTTTCCCAATTGCTAAAATTGCAGCAAAACTAGCAGTAGGTTACACACTTGATGAACTTCAAAACGACATTACCGGTGGCAAAACACCCGCGTCTTTTGAGCCTTCAATCGATTACGTTGTAACAAAAATTCCTCGCTTTAACTTCGAAAAATTTGCCGGTGCTAACGACCGTTTAACTACGCAAATGAAATCAGTTGGCGAAGTAATGGCAATTGGTCGTAACCAACAAGAGTCGTTACAAAAAGCATTACGTGGTCTTGAAGTGGGTGCAACGGGATTCAACCCGATAGTTGCGCTTGATGACCCTAAAGCAAAAGAAAAAATAATTCGTGAACTACGTGAGCCAGGCGCTGAGCGTATTTGGTACATTGCTGATGCAATGCGCCATGGCATGAGCGTTGATGATGTTTACGAACTGACTAAAGTTAACCGCTGGTTCTTAGTACAAATAGAAGACATTTTAAAAGACGAATCAAAAATAGCGAAAGTAGGCATGGCGGGTTTAAATGCTGACTTCCTACGTAAACTTAAGCGCAAAGGCTTTGCAGATCCGCGTATAGCAGAAATTGCAGGTGTATCTGAAGCTGAAATTCGTAAAAAACGTCATTTATTAAACATCGTACCAGTATACAAACGTGTTGATACGTGCGCTGCAGAATTTAGCTCAGACACTGCTTACATGTATTCAACTTACGATGAAGAGTGTGAAGCTAACCCAACAGATCGTGATAAAATCATGGTTATTGGTGGTGGTCCAAACCGTATCGGTCAAGGTATTGAGTTTGATTACTGTTGTGTACATGCCTCGCTTGCGCTTCGCGAAGACGGTTACGAAACTATTATGGTTAACTGTAACCCTGAAACGGTATCTACAGATTACGATACATCTGACAGGTTATACTTCGAACCAATTACGCTTGAAGACGTACTCGAAATCGTACGTGTTGAAAAGCCAAAAGGCGTTATCGTGCAGTACGGTGGTCAAACACCACTTAAGCTAGCGCGTGAGCTTGAAGCAAACGGCGTACCAGTGATTGGTACTTCACCTGATGCGATTGACCGTGCAGAAGACCGCGAACGCTTCCAACAACTTGTTGAGCGTTTAAACTTACTTCAGCCAGAAAATGCAACAGTAACTTCAACCGAAGAAGCTTTACTTAAATCAGTTGAAATTGGCTTCCCGTTAGTAGTACGCCCGTCGTATGTACTAGGTGGTCGTGCAATGGAAATTGTATACGACGAAGATGATTTACGTCGCTACATGACCGAAGCTGTACAAGCATCAAACGAAGCACCTGTATTACTGGACCGTTTTTTAGATAACGCGATTGAAGTTGACGTTGACGCAATTTGCGACGGCGAACAAGTAATCATCGGCGGTATTATGGAGCACATTGAGCAAGCGGGTGTTCACTCAGGTGACTCAGCCTGTTCATTACCTGCACATTCTTTATCACAAGAAGTGCAAGACGTAATGCGCAAGCAAGTAACCGACATGGCGCTTGAGCTTGGTGTTGTTGGCTTGATGAATACACAGTTTGCAGTAAAAGAAGACAAAGTGTATTTAATCGAAGTTAACCCACGTGCTGCACGTACTGTACCGTTTGTATCAAAAGCAACCGGTGTTGCGCTTGCAAAAGTAGCTGCACGTTGTATGGCAGGGCAGTCTTTAGCAAGCCAAGGTATTACTAAAGAAGTTATCCCTCCTTACTACAGCGTTAAAGAAGTTGTTTTACCATTTGCTAAGTTTCAGGGTGTGGATCCAATCCGTGGTCCTGAAATGCGTTCAACGGGTGAAGTGATGGGTGTTGGTGATACTTTCGCCGAAGCATTCGCAAAAGCACAATTAGGTGCAAGCAATACTTTACCACGCGGTGGTCGCGCGTTATTATCTGTTCGTAATAGCGATAAGCCACGTATTGTTGAATTAGCCAAAATCATGACCGACTTAGGTTTTGAACTTGACGCAACTGGTGGCACGGCACAAGCTCTTGAAGAAGCTGGCATTGAAGTACGACGTGTAAACAAAGTATATGAAGGCCGCCCACATATTCTTGATTATATCAAGAATAAAGAGTACAGCTATATCGTCAATACCACCGAAGGTCGCCAAGCGATCGAAGATTCGAAGGTGTTACGTCGTGGTGCATTGCAAAATAAAACCAACTATACGACAACCTTGAACGCGGCATTCGCTAACTGTACTGCTAACAAAGCAGATGACCGTAGTAAAGTGACGTCAGTTCAAGAGCTACACCTGCGATTGAACTAAGGAAATGTGCCAAGGCCAACTAAGGCCTTGGTGTAAAGTGAGAAAAGTATGCAATCAATTCCGATGACAGTTCGTGGCGCAGATTTACTGCGTAAAGAGCTTAACGAATTAAAAACAGTTACCCGTCCAAAAATTATCGCCGACATTGCTGTTGCGCGTGAACACGGTGACTTAAAAGAAAACGCTGAGTACCACGCTGCGCGTGAGCAACAGGGTTTTTGTGAAGGTCGAATTCAAGAAATTGAAGCTAAACTTTCAAATGTTCAAATAATTGACGTAACTAAAATGCCAAATACCGGTAAAGTTATTTTTGGCACTACGGTAACTATTGTAAATGTAGAAACCGATGCTGAAGTAAAATACCGTATTGTGGGCGATGATGAAGCAAGTATTAAAAATAACTTAATATCTGTTAACTCACCGATTGCACGTGGATTAATTGGTAAACAAATGGACGACGCAGTGTCTATTCAAACGCCAAAAGGTATTGTTGAGTTCGAAATCATTGAAGTTGAGTATCTTTAACGTATAACTCACTTTAACGTTTTAAATAAAAACCGATGTAATTACATCGGTTTTTTTATGTCTGTAATTTAACCTTTAATGGTAAACGCGCTCGTACAGTATTCATATTCTATAAATATGGTCTATGTTGGTATAGTAGGTACTTATACCGATATTGTTAAAGACGTATATATTCTAGCGCATTGAATAACTTACTCGCGGCGATAAAAATTATTTATATTGAACAGCTATATGTCATGATTTTCGCCTTGTTAATGAGCTATTTTATTTTCGCTATAATAGAGCGCTAATCTAACGCAATTGGTATTAACATATTCTCTAAAAAGGAAAAAATATGGCTAATATACTCTATCCATCACCCTTAAATGTAGGATCAAAAATAGCAGTGTGCTCGCTTTCTGCGGGTGTAAAAGCTAAATATCATGAACGGTTAGACATAGTTATAAATGGACTCAAACATCGAGGATATAAGGTTGTTGAAGGCGAGTTTTTACGACAAAACAAACCAAGAGCGCAATTAAACGCAAAAGCCCATGCAGATCAACTAATGGGCTTTTTATTAGATGATGAAATAGACGCCATAATGCCTCCTTTTGGTGGCGAGTTAGCAATGGAAATATTACCCTTTCTTGATTTTAACGCAATTAAAGAAGCAAAGCCTAAATGGTTAGTTGGGTTTTCTGATGTAAGTACTATTGCATGTGCACTCACGGCTAAATGCCAATGGGCAACGCTACACAGCGCTAATCTAATGCAACTCCACCCAAACGAAAAAAGCCCTTATTGCCTGCAAATATTTGAAACACTAAGTTACGAAGCTGGCAGCAAGTTTGAGCAAGCTCCGTCATCTCATTATCAAAAAAACAGACCCGATTACGCACAAAATCCCAATACATTGTTTGAACACACAGAAGTTACTCAGTGGCAGTGTTTAAATTATTTTGATGAACGTACTATTGAAATGTCAGGACGTTTATTTGGTGGGTGTCTTGATACTGTAGGGTTATTACTCGATTCTCCATTTTTGGCAATACATGAATTTAAAAAAAATAGCGGACCCGAAGGGCTTATTTTATACCTAGAAAACTCAGAGTTGACACCAACAACCGTTGCACGGTTTTTACTTTCATTAAAATTAGCAGGTATTTTTGACGATATAAACGGCATTATTATTGGTCGTAGCGAAATTACTCAAGGTCAAGATGCTTCATTTGATTACCACCATGCACTTGACGTTGCACTAGGGGGTTGTTTATTCCCTGTGATTATTGATGCTGATATTGGTCATGTTCCACCTAACTTGAATTTAGTAAACGGCGCTACTTGTACAATCACCGCTGACATAAATGAAGGTAAAGTAGTCAAAGCCTCATTAAATACCGAGCTTTGTTAGAAGTTTATTCACTTACCTTTGATAAGTAATTAAGTTAAAGGGTATAATAAGCCGGCATTTATAGCGCTTTAGTTATAAAAGTACATTCTCAGGGCGGGGCGAAATTCCCCACCGGCGGTATGTTTAATGTTATTTATAACTTAAACGAGCCCGCGAGCGCTTTATTTAACTTATTTTTTCAGTAATTAGGTTAAGTAAAGGTCAAGCAGATCTGGTGAGATGCCAGAGCCGACGGTTACAGTCCGGATGAAAGAGAATATGGCTTATTATACTAATACCAATTTTATTAAAGACATGATTATTGTATCGCGTTAAGTGAGCTATTTTTTTAGCGCTATAATAGGTCACTAATTTAATGCCGTTGGTATAACAGTGTGCGCTGCTTTTTGCTGCGTGCTTTTTGTTATTTTATTTAAGCTATTTTGGTAGTGATCGTTTTAAATTTAAAGCGATATATTACTGATCCTTTCACAGTCCTGAATCTATTATTTTTTATTTGGAATATAATGATGATTCAGTCTCTACTTACTCAATTCGGCGAAAGCCATATCCGCGTACAAAGCGCAATTGCTGCACTACAGCAAGGGCAAGGCGTACTTGTTGTTGATGACGAAAACCGTGAAAATGAAGGCGATTTTGTATTTTCAGCTGAGCATTTAACGACTTCTCAAATGGCCGAAATGATCCGCGAAGGCAGCGGTATTGTTTGCTTATGCATGGGGGAGGAGCGCATTAAACAGCTCGACTTACCGCAAATGGTAGCTAACAATACGAGTCAAAATAACACCGCTTATACAGTCACTATTGAAGCTAAGCATGGCGTTACAACAGGCGTGTCTGCTGCTGATAGAGTAACTACTATAAAAGCAGCGACAGGCGATAGCGCTAAACCAAGTGATTTATCGCGCCCAGGGCATGTATTTGGTTTAAAAGCACAAACGGGTGGCGTATTAGTTCGTCGTGGTCATACCGAAGCATCCGTTGATTTAATGCAGCTTGCCGGCTTAAAACCATTTGGCGTAATATGCGAACTAACAAATCCCGATGGTTCAATGGCGCGCTTACCTGAGGTGAGTGATTATGCTAATAAACATAATATGACCGTGGTTTCTATTGAAGATTTAGTGCAATACATTCAGGCTGCACAGCTTCAAGTAGGTTAAATTACTATTTATTAGCCTTAGATATATTATAAAGCACGCACCTGTTGCGTGTTTTTTTATGGGTCTAACTTGCTCTTAAAAAAATAATAATTTGTTTTTATTGACGTTATTTAACAAAATTAGCGAAGGAATTGCACTTTTTGCAGCCGCTATAAACAGCCCCTTATAAGGAACTATCCCATTAAAGTCGATTATTCACACTATACACTTGAAGAGTTGCTCGATGTAAAAGCTAATATAGATGAAGATAAATACCATGAGAATTTCAAGGCATTAATGGCTGAATTTTTAAAAAGAGAAAACGAATTCAAACACTATAATGATGCGATAGAAAAAGAGGCTGAGGCTGATAAAATATTACAGCAAATAAGCAGTTCTAATAAAAGAATAGCTGGTGTATTTTTATTTGGTTTGTGTGTCAGTTTACCCTTGGTGTTACTAAATGAACGGTCTGCTTTAAGTACGATTAATCTTTTTTACAGCGCAGTACTTTTAATTATGATGGGATTGCCTTTATTACATTCTTTTCGTTATGGCTGGACACTCGCTAGGCACGGTATAGTGACCGTGACCGACGATGTGTTTTCTTTCACTGTAATGCAATTGTTTTATAGCTCTATTTTTTGTTTAATACTTTTACTCACCATAGTAAGGTGGCCTTAACACGTACTACAGCACATTAGCATGCAGTAACCTGTTTGGCTGAATAGATGATGAGATCTGGTTTTGGGAAATTTTAGTATGAAAAATAAATTAATTTTTAGCTCTGCGTTACTCTTGCTTTTATGTACAAATGTACACGCCGCTATACTTTTAGATGCTGAAATTTGCGAAGTTTCAATGGACAATAATAGTGAAACACTTCAGTTGTCACCTCCATGCTCGGTAGTTAAAACTGTAAATGATAAGGGAGATTTTGTTCAATTTGGTGAAACAAAAATTTATATTATTTCTGGAGCCCCTGCTAAGTTAGCGGAATTAAAAGGTTGGTCAGTTACAGAGAGTGATAGATGTTCATTGGAACATCAGGGTGTTATAGTCGTAAATAATAAATTTTATCTCTCTAAAGTGGTAGATGGAGCTGTAGTGTGTCCTGATATTGGTTTAGACACAAAGTTTTATCAACAATTTTTCCAGTATTAACTCATGAGATTGATATAGTTTTATTGCTTACTTTCTATACCTTATTCATTAAATTAAACCACTTATTTAAATAAGTGGTTTTTTAATATTGTTATCATTTAAGTTTATAACGTATTACTTATAAAACCTGAATAACTTGCTCTTTTGCTAAGCGAGACTTAGGTAATTTAGCATTATAATCCTCAGCGCTATCGTGATAGCCAATTACTAATGCTACGTCGCACACGTAACCATCGAGTTCTTTTTCAAAAACTTCGCCAATCAGCTCGGCATCTACGCCTTCCATTGGAGTAGAGTCAATGCCTAAACGTGCAGCTGCATGCATAGTGTTACCCAGTGCAATGTAAGTTTGTGCTTTAGTCCACTCTTCATTATTGCCTTGCTCATCAGTATTCATATCAACAAACGCGTAAGCACCAAAAGCTTGTTCGCGATTTTCTGCTTTAGTACGACCGTTTTTAATATCTGCATCAATGATTTGTGCGTAATCATCGCGGGTATATTTAGGGTTGTGAGCAAATAATATTATATGCGAAGCTGTTTTAATGTGTGGCTGGTTAAACGCAAATTTATTAGCAAATGTACTATGCATACGCTCTTTAGCCTCATCTGATTCAATTACGATGAATTTCCAAGGCTGCGAGTTAATAGATGAAGGAGACAGGCGCATAGCTTCGTAAATAACGGCTAAATCGTCTTGAGATACACGTTTCGTTGCATCGTAACGTTTTGCTGTGTAGCGCTTTTCTAAGTCATTAATAATAGGGTGAGTCATTAGTTTTTCCATTGAGTAGGTATTTTACCAGTATTTACTATGTTGAGTCAGTTTTAGTAAAAACAAACCCTCTTAAAAATTTATTACAAAAATAATATCGTGCTTTTAAATCACTCTACTTACTTAATACAATCGATATATCTACGTAAAGTAAGGCTTATCAATATAGCTAGGTACGGATAGTAGAGGATTATTACAATATGATAAACAGGTATATTGTTGAATCATTATCAAATATTATTAGGTAATAGTTTCTTTAATAAATATAAATACAGCCATAGCTACCGCAAAATATTGGCTGAAGACGCCAATTGCATTGGCGCCTTTAATCAATTCAGGTATAAATAAGGCGAGTAATATTTATAGAATTAAAAACCTTCCAACACTATTTTGCCAATAGAGCGACCGCCTTCAAGTTCTGTGTGTGCAATACGCAGGTTAGCCGCATTTATAGTGCCTAAGTTTTTACCAATCGTGGTTTGAATGTAGCCTTGGTCAATCAAATCGGCAACATGATTTAATAACTTACTTTGCTCAATTAAATCTTTGGCATTAAACATTGAGCGGGCAAACATAAATTCCCAATGTAGAGATAAACTCTTCATTTTTAATTTGCTAACATCTAATGACTCAGGATCGTCAATCATTGCAATTTTACCAAATGGTGCAAGCACTTGCGTGTACGCTTCAAAGTAAGTATCAGTACTATGCAGGCTTGCTACATGTGTTACCGAGCCAATGTTTAACGCGTCAATTTGAGCAGGTAATGGTTTTGTATGGTCAACGACATAATCGGCGCCTAGTTTTTTAACCCATGCTTGAGAGCTTTCGCGCGATGCAGTGGCAATCACCGTTGCGCCAGTAATCGCTTTAGCAAGTTGAATAAAAATAGAGCCAACGCCGCCTGCGGCACCTGTTACTAAAATAACTTCGTCTGATTTTGTTGTTGCATCAGCAGCTTGTTTTACAATGTTTAAATGCTCAAATAATAATTCGTACGCTGTTATTGCAGTAAGGGGTAATGCAGCAGCTTCAGCATCGTTTAAGCTCTGCGGTTTAAATCCTACAATGCGCTCATCCACTAATTGAAATTCTGCATTACTACCTGGGCGAGTAATGTCACCTGCGTAATAAACCGCATCACCGAGTTTAAATGCCGTTACAGCATCGCCTATTGCAACAACTTCACCAACTGCATCCCAACCAATAACTTTTACTTCACCATCAGCAGGGGGCATAGATGCACGCACTTTGTAATCTGCTGGGTTAACTGCAATAGCTTTAACTTTAATTAATAAATCGCGACCTGTTGCAATTGGCTGTGGTAATTCAACATCAATTAACGATTTAGGATTAGTAACAGGAAGAGATTTTTTATAACCAATAGCTTTCATAATAAATGTCCTAATTTGTTTACGTATAAGGTGCAAGCCATGCTTTGGCTAGCTGATAGATATATAGTAGACCTTGCTTTAATGTAGATAAACCGCATAATCGTTGAATCATTATCAAATATAAATAGATAATATGAACATAGAAGATTTAAAACTTATTTTAAAAGTCGCTGAGTTTAGAAGTATTACGCTCGCAGCTGCTAAGTTAGATATGCGTACAGCCACAGCAAGCGCCGCTATTAAACGTGTTGAGTCTGCGCTTGGTAGCGAGCTGTTTGTTCGTACCACACGTCATTTGAGGTTGTCGGCTGCTGGGGAACGCTACATACCACAATGTGAACAGGCTTTGGCAGTGCTTGAGCTCGCAAAACAAAACCTTAAAGGTGAACACGACGAAATAGAAGGGGAGCTGCGTGTTGCACTTTCATCTGACTTAGGGCGTAACTTGGTGATCCCATGGATTGATGAACTCATGGACACTTATCCAAAACTAAGTTTAAGAACCCATATAAGTGATAGCAATATCGACTTTTACCGTGACTCAGTTGATATAGCGCTTCGTTATGGCTCGCCTAATGATGCAAGCGTTTATGGTTTTAAAATTTGTAACGTACCACGCTTATTATGTGCAACTCACGAATACCTCTTACAAAACGGGACTCCCGTGCATCCTGAAGATTTAGCGTCGCATCAAGGTTTGTTTTATCAGTTGCAGGATATTATAAATAATACGTGGGAATTCACCGATGGTGAATCAAAGTATAAAGTTAAAATGGATGGCAGGCGCGCCTCAAACGATGGCGATTTAGTCAGGCGCTGGTGCGTTGCAGGTAAGGGCTTAGCTGTAAAGTCGGCACTTGATATAGCCGACGATTTACTCAATGACAGGGTAGTTACTGTTATGCCAAATTATCAACATGTTAATGGTGAACTTTGGCTTATTTGCCCAAGTAGGCAGTCAATAACCCCAGCGGTGCGTTTACTACGTGATGCATGCAGAGCAAAATCCCAAGCTATTCTGCAGCAGTTGGTAAATAAAGGAATTATTGATAAAAGCGTACTGAGCTAATTAAGGAAGAGTTATGCAAGTTGATGATATTAGAATTTTTATTCCCTGTAAAAATTATGAGCAATCTCAGCGCTTTTATAAAGCGCTTGGATTTAAGATTGAAGATGCCTCAAATGATTTATATGTGTGTACCTTTGGCGAATGTACGTTCTTTTTACAGCGTTATTATAATAAAACGTTTGCTGAAAACTTAATGCTGCAACTTTGTGTGTTAAATATAGATGAAGCATACGAACTCATTAGTAATTTAAACGGTTTTGACATCCGCTTTGAGGGTATAAAACAAGAACCTTGGGGTAGCGTTATTTACTTATGGGGACCATCGGGTGAGCTTTGGCACGTAACTGAATTAAATTAAAAATAAAAAGGAATAAATGTGAGATTTAATAAATATATAATCATTTTTATGGCGACCTTACTTGCTTCTTGTAGTTCGTTTGTGAGCAACAATACAGGTAAAAATACGCAATCTAGTAGCTTAATGGACTTCTTATATCCTGATCAACAAAGTCGCTCTACCTATAAACCTGAAATACCTGTTTTAAAACTCCCTGTTACTGTTGGAATTGCATTTGTACCGTCTAAAAACTGGCAGCCAGACGGGTTAGAGACCCAAAACCAAGTTGAGTTACTCGAAAAAGTAAAAAAGTCATTTCTACAATATGATTACATTGACCGCATTGAAGTTATACCAAGTACCTATTTAAAAGGAGGTGAAGGTTTTGCAACACTCGAGCAAGTCGGGAGGCTTTACGATGTAGATGTAATGGCACTGGTTTCATATGATCAAGTTACGCAATCGTATGAAAATAATGCAGCCTTACTTTATTGGACAATAGTGGGTATGTACGTTATTCCAGGTAATGAAAATACAATTCAAACCTTTGTGGATACAGCTGTTTTTGATATTAAAAGTAGAAAAATGCTATTTAGAGCACCAGGTATAAGTAAACTTGAAAAAAGAACAACAGCAATAGGTATTGATGAAACGTTATCTGAAAAGTCGGCTGAAGGTTTTAATTTAGCGGTTAGTGATATGAGTACTAATTTAGATGCAGAACTAGCAAGGTTTAAAACACGTGTTAAAGAAGAAAAAATTGCAAAAGTCGAAAATAAAGATGGCTCTAGCAGCGGTGGCTCTTTGAGTATTTATTTACTCGTCTTGTTGTCGTTATTAGTTATGCGTAGCAAAAAAGTTTAAAGTTGATAAAAAACCAAGTATTTTTAATAATGCCACCGGCTTAGAGCTAGTGGCATTATTTTTTATTAGCTAACTTAGCTTTTTATCAAAAAACTCAACGGTACGTTGCCATGCAAGCTCGGCATTGTCTTTATCATAACGACCTGTAGAGTCGTTATGAAAACCATGATTTGCCCCTTTATACATATGCATAGTGTATTCAACGTTATTGGCTTTTAAGTCTTGTTCGTACTGTGACCACGACGCGTTTACACGTTTATCTAGCTCGCCCAATTGAATCATTAATGGTGCTTTAATATTTTTACGTAAACTTTCGCTGGCTGGAGTGCCGTAAAAAGGCACTCCGGCGCTGATTAAGTTGCTATCTACTGCCGCTAAATAATTAACAATGTAGCCGCCAAAACAAAAACCGACAGCGCCTAACTTACCGTTACTGTTAGCATGCGATTTTAAAAAGTGTGCAGCGGCTACAAAATCGTTTTGAATTTTAGCGCGATCCATAGTTTTTTGCATAGCGCGTCCTTCATCATCATTACCAGGGTAGCCACCCAATGGAAAAAGCGCGTCGGGTGCAAATGCAATAAAGCCCACTTTAGCTAAACGCCTTGCTATGTCTTTTACGTACGGGTTTAATCCACGGTTTTCGTGTACCACGAGTACAACAGGAAGCTTACCCTCTACATTTTTAGGGATTGCTAAGTAACCTTTGCCTTTACCGTGTCCGTCTGGCGAATCGAATTCTTCGTACGTTGCCGTTATATCGTCATCGTTAAACGACACTTGTTCAGCCAGTGCGTAATTAGGTAATAATGCTGATGTAAGTACAGCCATCGAAAAGCCAAGTGCAGCAAGGCCACCGAGTTTTTTCATAAACGTACGTCGGTCCATTAAACCGTGGGCGTACTCGTCATACCAATCAAAGGCTTCTTGAGGAATGTGATCAGAGGGAGATGTATTCATGGCTGTTCCTTAATTTTATTATGTCTATTTATTATTTAAATACCATAACGTATTAAGAATAAAAAACGAGCAGTTTATGTCTTAAATAATAGGATCATTTATTTAAGCTAAAGCGAAAAAGAAAAAACTCAGCATAATATGCTGAGTTTTTATGGTTGGGATACCTTATTTATAACCAGTTAATCATGTATAGCTGCTGGTTGAGGATCTGTTATTAAAGGCTTTTTATTTTTCTTTCGCATTAAACGCTTAATGTCCTCTAGTGCAACGTACTGGCACGGTATAAGTATCAGTGTAATTACTGTGGCAAATAACACACCAAAAGCAAGTGATACAGCCATTGGGATAACAATTTTAGCTTGTAAACTCGTTTCAAAAATAATTGGCATGACACCAATAAAAGTAGTGATTGAGGTGAGTAATATCGCTCTAAAGCGACGAGCACCGGCTTGCATTACAGCATCCTTAGTTGCAACACCTTCAGCGCGTGCTTTGTTTACAAAATCAACCATAACGAGGGAATCATTTACGACCACACCCGCTACAGCAATTATGCCAAACATAGATAAGCTACTCATGGTCATACCTAAAATCATATGCCCAAACATAGCGCCCACTACACCAAATGGAATAACCGACATTATAATAAGTGGTTGTGAGTAAGATCGAAGCGGAATCGCTAACAAGGCAAATATAATCATCATTGATAGACCAAAGTCACGAAGCTGCTCTGAAGCGCTATCCATCTCTTCTTGAATACGGCCAGCTACATCACTTGTAACACCAGGGTAGCTTTTAAGTAATGATGGTAAGTATTCATCGCGAATTTCCTCAGCAATCGCAAATGGTTCGGCTTTGTCGGTATTTACCGCAGCCCAAACGTTAACTGTACGTTTAGAGTTTTCGCGACGAATACGGTTTACACCGTCAACCAGCTTAACTTCGGCTATTTCGCTAAGTGGTACTTCAGCGCCTGTAGGCGTAATAATACGCACACTTGCTATGTCGCTAATTGAATTACGTTCGTCTTCTGGGTAGCGGATCATAACTTTAATTTCTTCGCCTTCACGCAATATTCGCTGCGCTTCTAAGCCGTAGTAACTAAAGCTAACTTGCGATGCGACATCAGCAAGCGTTAAACCCATGCTATAAGCGAGTGGTTTTAAATCAAGTTGCACTTCGTCGGTGGCATTTTGCATTGAGTCGTTTACGTCGCCAACGCCTTCCATTGTTTGTAATTTGGCTTTTAATTTACCAGCCACTTCTTTTAGCTCGTCAGCATTTTTGCCTTCAAGTTTAAAGCTAACGTCGCCATCATCTCTACCGCCATTCATTATACTGTCTTGAATGGTCATGGTTTTAACGCCAGGTAAAGCGGGCATTTGCTCGCGCCATAATGCACTTAGGGCAAAGGTGTCGATAGGGCGTAAATCAGGCTCTACCAAAATAGCCATAATATTTGCTTCAGTTCGCCCGCGCAGGCTTACCGATAAGTCACGGATCATCGGTTTACCGTATTGTTCTTTTAGTTGCTGATCGACCTTTAACAACACGCTTTCTATTTTACGTGCGGTTTCAAGCGTTGCTTGCTCAGATGAGGCAAGGTTCATTTCTATATCAATACGCGGAAAGTCGTGCGGTATTTTTGGGTTTGGTACAAACTTAACTAAACCACCTGCAAACATACCTGCGCTTACAATAAGTAAACACATAAAGCCGACAATTACAGTATAGCGATAGTGAATACAGCGGCTAACAAAAGGAAGGTAGTAGTTATTCACAAAGCCTTTTAAGCCACTATCAATTACCATACGTAAGCGATGCAATGGATTTTTAGGGTTTGGTTTACGCGGGTTCATTGCTGCAATGTGTGCAGGTAAAATAAGTTTTGATTCAATGAGTGAAAAAATCAAACATAAAATAATCACGCCACCAATGGCCTTAGAAAAAGCAGCACCAGGGCCGGTTGCGAGTGTTTGTGGTAAAAACGCAGCAATGGTAGTTAGTACACCAAAGGTTGCTGGCATCGCAACACGTTTAACACCGCGTACTACGTTATCAAGTGTATGACCGTATTTTTCTATTTCGGCACTGGCTGATTCGCCAACAACTATGGCGTCATCAACAACAATCCCGAGCACAAGTATAAAGGCAAAAAGTGAGGCTAGGTTAATTGTTACATCTAAAAAGCCAATGGGCATAAACAAAAAGGCACCTAGAAAAGACACCGGTAAACCCATCATTACCCAAAATGCCAAGCGTAGTGGTAAAAATAGTGCCAGTACTATCATTACTAACAAGCCACCCCAAATCATGTTATCGACCATCATATCAAGTCGACCTTCAAGGTAGTAAGTTAAATCAACAATAGGAGAGAGCTTAACGCCTGCAGGTAAAAGCGGCTCTTTAGCGGCCATGTAGCTTTTAAGTACTTTTGCTACATCGGTAATGTCTTGATCTTTTGATGCATTAACTTCAAACGATAATGAGTTTTTACCATTATATTTAGAATATTGTAGCCCTTCTTCAAAGCCATCGTTAATGGTTGCTACATCGCCTAAATAAATTTGTGCGCCATCAGCAAGGGTAATAAGCGGCAGTTTTTCAAACTCAAAGCCACGGTAGGCTTGTTTTTCAACACGCATCGAAATATAACCGTTTTCAGATCGTATTTGTCCCGCCGACATATTGGCCGAAAAGTTTTGCACCGCGCCTGCAATATCTCTAAATGTTAAGCCATATTCGCGCAGTTTATCGGGGCTAACTTCTATACCAATTTCGTACTCTAAGCCGCCGTTAAAATTAACAAGGTTAACGTGAGGCAGCGCTTGCAGTTCATCTTTTATATCGTTGCCAAGCTCTTTTAACTGGTAGTTACTCATGTCCCCATAAAGCGCGAGTATCATTACTTCTTGCTCAAACTTATCGCGGCGAACAACAGGGCGCTCCATCCCCGCAGGAAAGGTGTTTATTGAATCAACTTGTACTTTAATTTCATCAAGTACTTCTTGTGGATTGTATTGCTCTTCTATTTCAACCCACGCTTGTGAAAAACCACGGTTAGAATAGGTAATTAGGCGTTTAATGCCTTCAATACCTTCGAGGTTTTCCTCAACTTTTATGGTTATTCCTTCTTCAACCTCTTGCGGGGCAGCTCCTGGGTAAACTGCTTGTACGCTTATCCAGTTACTTTCAAACTGTGGGAACATTTGTTTGCGAATGGTCATCGCCATTAAAATACCGCCCACTAATATAAATATCATTAGTAGGTTGGCAGCAACGGGATTTCGGGCAAACCATGCTATTAATCCTGTTTCACGAGTGCTCATGATTATTCCTCTTTCAGCGCAAGTTGAGTTACATCAGTTTTATTAGGCACAATATCTTCAACTTTTACTGCCATACCTTCAGTAGGATACTCAAGCGCTGAGGTAACAATTTGCTCGCCATTTTTTAACCCTTGACTGGCTATAATCATGCCGTTTTGTTCGCGTATAATATTGAGGGTTTTAAACGACAATGTTAAATCGTCATTTAAAATGACAATTTTATTATCTTTAACTAAATGGTGCGCAACAATAATCGCGTTATCAAGCGGGCGACCTTCAATTGTAGCGTTAATGTATGACCCAAAACGAAGTGGGCGTGTTTTATCGCCATAAGGTGTTGCAAGCTGTGCAACTAAGTAGCTCATGCGGCTTGTTTGATCAACCACACCTTCGGTGCGAATTACTATTGCCTGCCACATTGTTTGCTTACCCGCATATTCTGCGTTAAATGTAACGTTTGAGCCTA
Source organism: Pseudoalteromonas sp. SWXJZ94C (assembly GCF_015864385.1). Classification (NCBI taxonomy): domain Bacteria; kingdom Pseudomonadati; phylum Pseudomonadota; class Gammaproteobacteria; order Alteromonadales; family Pseudoalteromonadaceae; genus Pseudoalteromonas; species Pseudoalteromonas sp. SWXJZ94C. Next base: position 30,694 of record NZ_JADYXF010000023.1, on the reverse strand, counting down.
CACCGCCGTTTTTTAAATATTGTAGTTCTTGGTCGGCAACCGGTAAACGTACCTCTGCAACTGAGGTTGCACTTAATGCACCAAAGCTGCTACCAGGGTTTACTACTGAGCCTAAGCTAATTGTGCGCTCATTAATAATGGCATCATATGGAGCTTTAATATAAGTACGTTCAAGATTACGGCTAGCACGTTTAACACTTGCTTGAGCAGAGCGGTAACGAGCTAGTTTTTCGGCTAATTGTGGCTTACGTAAATAAAGTTCTGAGGCGATAGCTTCGCTTGAATCTGACTTAATACGCTCCCATTCAGCTTTTGCTACATGTGCTTGTGCGCGTTCTATTTCAAGTGCTGAGCTTGCTTGTGCTAAACCGGCTTGCGCTTCAATAAAGTCTGCCTCGTAATCATTTGCATCAATTCGTGCTAAAATATCGCCTTGCTTTACAAACGCGCCTTCAACAAATTGATCTGATACCGAAATAACTTGCCCGCTTACTTGCGCTATCAGCTCGGTACGGTCCTTTGGTTTAACAATGCCGTACGATTTAACATCGAGCGTTATAGAATCTAAAAGTACGCTTTGTGTTGCAACTAAAGGGCGAATATCTTGCTCAGGCTTTTCTTCGGGTGGCTGTTTCATCATCTTAAAAGCTATAGCTAACGCAATGCCGCCTGCTAAAACAGCAATTGGGAGTATTATTTGTTTTGTAGTAGCCACAAGGCATTCCTTCATAATTGGTGGTGACAGAGCAATAATACGCAATAAAGTGTTTACAAGCTGTTTTAAGATGTAACAAAGAATTACATATGTACATTACAACTCAACATAAGGCTAATTACGTTCCTAAAAAGGAATTAAAGTAAATGTTTTTTATACAGAGGATATTATGAAAACCGAATCTATGAGTTGCAGGCTAGGCTGCGGCGCATGTTGTATTGCCCCCAGTATTAGTTCGCCCATTCCAGGTATGCCAAATGGTAAAAAGGCCGGAGAGCGTTGTATTCAGTTGGACGAACGTAATTTATGTAAGTTATTTGGTGATTCAAGCCGACCTAAAGTATGTAGTGATTTTAGCGCCACATTTGATGTGTGCGGATTAACAAATGCACAGGCTCTAGCGCTTATTACAGAGCTCGAAGAGCTAACTTAGTGGGCTATTAAAATACACATATATTTACACTTATCTATTAGTGAGTATTTATTTTAAGTAATTAAAAGCTGCGCTTTTCACGCGAGCAAGCTCTGCGTCTACCGCCAAAGTGTAGGTTTGTGGTTGTTTTGTAGACGTGAAGCTTGCTTACGTTACTGGTTACCAGCTATACGTTGCGCTTAGCGTGTATTGCTCACCACGCCCTGGTGTACCAGGTATCTCTTCAAACGATTCACCCCATAAATTATCTGCTGCTAACGTAATAAATAAGTTTTTCACCATAGGTGGTGTAATTTTTAACGTTAAATGAGTAAATAAAGCATCGTCGTCACTACCGCGCAGTGCATTTTCGTGTTGCTTGCGCCATTCGTTATCAATTCTAAATTCTAAAATATCGGTAGGGTTCCAAACAGCGCCAAGTGTTATGCGGTGATCAGGAAAATTTAATGCATAAAAACTAGCATCAATATCTGCCGCACCGTAATTTTCTGATTTATGAAGATACGTGTAACTTGCTACAATTCCGGTTGTATCAAAGTGTTTGGTTGCGAAAAATTCTACACCTGTAGTATCAATATCCACAGGTTTTGCAAAGCGTGCCGAGGTAGAATCAAAATTAAACGTCCAGTCGGTTAAATTATTATCTTTACGATAAAAAATAGCCGAATTAAGCTGCCAACTTTGCTCATCTAGTAATAAACCAAGCTCCAAGTTATTAGTGGTTTCGCGCTCAAGATTGTAATTGCTTCTAAATAAGCCACCCGAATCACTGCCGCCAATTGCTGTATAACCGGCTACTTGGCTTGCCTCTGCGTACGATAGATAAAACGTGCGCTCAAAACCTTCGCTGTTTTGTGTTTTTAAGGTTACATCACCAATAAGTGACGTTTCAGAGTCGTCTCTGTTAGTGTCGTCAAAAGCAGCACCTAAACGAATAGTAAGTTGCTGGTTGTCCTCAAGCGCTATTTTGTACTCTGGTAGTACACTAACTTTATAATAGTTTCGAGATGTAAAGTTGTTTTCAAGCGTGGTTGATTCAATAGAATCTTCAATAAACTGTGTTGAATAATTTACTGCAAATACATCACTTTGAGTATGTCGACCTGACAATGCTAACGATTTAACCTCGGTTTCGTGAAAGGCTTCAAATGAGCTTGGGTTCTCGCGCGAGAAAATATAATGATCGTTATGCTTGCGATAATAAGCAGACACTTCAAAATGACTATTATCTGCGTAGTTTTGCTTATGGTTTAGCATAAGCAAACGTGTTTCTAAGTCTTCTGTTTCGTTAACGCCAAATGGAGTGTACAAATTTGGCCAACCAAAAAACTTATCTTGTGAGCCAAAAAATAGGTCGGTTTGAGAGTCAGAACTTGCTAATTGAACACGACCCGCTGCACGCGTAAAATCGTGGTCGCCATTATCAATTGAGCCATCACTTTGTGAGTGAGAAAACTCACCTTCAAAGCCAAGCTTCCAATCTTTTGCTCCTTCAAGGGGCATACTCACACCAGCGTGTAAGCTTTGTAAGTTAAAATCGTTAGTACCAGTACCTAACGATACGCTGCCGCCCGTGTTAATAGGTTTCCAGCCAAACGATACCGTGCCTACAGAGCTGTTAACGCCATTAAGTGCATTGTCAGCGCCTGTTAAAATATAAGGACCTGTAAGCATTTGTGGTGCAATAGGTATTTCAGCAAAGTAATGACCAGATTGTGGGTCGAGCAGAGTAGCACTGCCTACTCTAAAGCCTGTGTTTTCAAAAATACCGCCGCGAATAGTTACATCAGCTTGTGCCTCAGCCATATTGCGCGATTGTAAATCAACACGCGGGTCATATTCTAAATTAGATATAGGAGAGTCAAATGTACCTACAGGTAATTTATTTGCAGTGGGCGATGCTTCAACTGTTATTTGTTCGATTGATGTAGGCTTTTCAGTTTTAACTTCGCCGTAGGCAACGTTTGTAACGCTGCATAGCAGCGCAGGCAGTATAAAGTGCGTGGCACTATTCATGTTATGTGTCTCATTTTTTATATGCAATTTTGGTAACAATTAAATTCAGAACACACTTTTCAGGCGTGATAAAATAATTAGATTGAACAACTGCGATTTTTCGCGTTATTGTACATTAATAAGAAAAAACTGCATTTGATAATCATTTACTGTCATCGTTTTTATAGTTTTTTAAATAATTTATAAATTGAATTTTGGTTACGCTTATTATGAATAACGAACAACACAAAAATCACACCTACTCAGAAATGATTTATTTTGCTGGTGGTTGCTTATGGGGTGTGCAAGAGTTTTTAAAACATTTGCCAGGTGTAATTAGCACTGAAGCAGGGCGTGCTAATGGCACAAGTGATAATACCCAAGGCGAATATGATGGTTATGCAGAGTGCGTAAAAGTAATCTTTAATACCGAAACGGTTAGCCTAAACGAGCTGATTGGTTACTTTTTTGAGATTATTGATCCGTATAGCATTAACAAACAAGGTGAAGACGTAGGACCTAAATACCGAACTGCCATTTATAGTGAAGATCAAAGCCATTTAGTGGTGGCTGGCAATTATATAAATCAGCGAAGTGATGCAGATAAAATAGTCGTACAGGTAGAGCTTTTAACTAACTACGTACCGAGCGACCCTGAGCACCAAGACCGACTAACAAACTTTATAGACGATTATTGCCATATACCGCTTGAGTTACTGCATAAGTATAAAGCTAAATAAAGTCTTATTTAGTTGTTATCGTTTTTGCTTTTTGCCTTTTTTGTTCGGTTTATCATTTTTTTTACGAGGAAACATATCTCGAATTAGGTAAGGAACCGCTAATAAAAAGATCCCAGACCCTAAGTAAAAAAACAGGTTAAAAAGATAAGAAAATGGAGAGGTCGAGAAAAAATAAATTTCAGATTCAACTCGATAATCTGTTGGTGTAAGAACATAGCCGTCATATATAGATTTTATCGTGATTATTATAAGCAATAGTCCTATAGAGAAAGAGAACAAGGAGAATGCTATTTGATTCAATAGCATTCTTGTATTACTAATATCAGCGTGTTTTACTTTGGACTTCTTTTTTTTGCTTTTATTATTTAACCGTTTCATGTTTACCAAAAAAAGTAATAATGATAGCTATCAATATCCCTACAAAACCAACGCTTGAAAAAACTAAACTATATTCACTTTTAATGTTAAAAATATTCAATAAGCTAGTTATTAATAAAAGTGATATTCCAGCTGCTTTTACAAGTGTTTGGGCTTTATTTAAACAAAACCATGCTTGACAAGAAGGGCATTGCTTTTCAATGAAAATGCCTTTTTTATTTATATTTTTTATATCCTTACTATCAACCTTACTTTTACAATTTGGGCACGCAACGTTCATTTTAATCCTTTAATTCGTCTTTATTAATTTCTCTTAATACTCTAAACCCAATTGAGTCGGCTCTTGCATTTATAGTAAAGCCCATTCTTAGTGAGTGATGTACATGCGGCTGTGGCATAGTCCAACTAGCACCTTTCACCGTTCTATCATTACAATCACCAGTTTTATTTGCAGCAGTAGTACCCGTTACATTGTTATGATTATCTACGTAACAGTCTTCCACCCATTCATAAACATTTGAGGTTACATCGTATAAACCAAAAGGGTTTGGCTTTAAAATACCTACTTGCCAAGGGTGTCCTAAATCAGTGCCTTTTGGGCAACCACCTAAATCTCTATCGCAGTGGTCAATGCCTTGTTTATACTCATTACCCCACCAAAACTTACTACTTGTTCCAGCGCGAGCAGCATATTCCCATTCGACTTCGCTTGGTAATCGATATGTATAGCCTGTTTCTTTGCTTAGCCATTTTGTATAAGCAACGGTATCAAACCAAGATATATTGATCACAGGTTGCTTACCACGACCCCAGCCCTCATCGCTTGGGCAAGAGCGTATGCCGGTTTTACAAAATTGGTCATATTGCGCAAAGGTAATTTCAGTTTCACTTAGTGCATAGCTATCTTTTACTGTCGCTTCAAAAATTGGCGCTTCATCTTGAAAAGAACGAAAGTTTTCACCACCTATGGTGCCTGTACCTGGCGGTATTATTACCATATTAGGCGATAATTCACCGTTTTTGAGTTTGTCTTGTATATAAGTAACTTCATGATTAGTGAGTTTGAAACTAGACCAGCTAATATTAAAAAAGCCAACAGAAAACCCAATCAAAATTATAATAATAGCTAGATATTTTATTTTTAGTTTAGACAACATATATCACTCTGTAGTTATACCAATCATATAGGTTGCTGAATTGCTCACTTTATTGTGTAAACCATTTACACTACCGTACATTGTTGCAGCTGTACCAGCTCCGGTAGCGAGTGATTTTTGAGTTAAAAAAGCTTTATAAAAAGAGCTTCTAATCAACCTTTGTACTTGTGCTTGGGTGTACACTTTTGTTGCTTTAGTACCATCGTCTAAAAGGGTTTGCCCACGTATAACTTGTTTAAGTAATTTTTGATTTTTAACTAATCGAGGGTTATTTAACTTTAAAATCTCTACTGCGAGTTTTTTACGGTTTTCACGGGTCATCCCTTGATACATTTTTAGTAGCTTATTTTGCCCAAGCGCTTTATTTTGTTTAAATTTAATTAATAAAGAGCCAGCATCTAAACCTGCTTTGGTCAAATCAGCTACTTGAATCACGTCTAATGTAACCATTAAAGTTGAAAATATAGGAGATGAGTCAAGCCATTGATTATATTCTTCATTACCGTTTAAACTGTTAAATACACGACCAAGACTTACGCCACATTGAAACGTTGAAGCCGCAGTTGAAGTTAATGTTAAAGGAATTGCAGCCCAAGTAGCGCCAACAGTAACAGCCCCTCCACCAGTTTCAACGAGTATTAGTACCCAACCAGAAGCTGCCCCTGCGCATGAAATCATTGAATTTTTCGACTCTTTCCATATTGAAGAGTTTATTTTGTCTACTTTATCTTGAGCTTTCATTTGTTTAGGGAGAACAAACTCCTTAATGTAGATGACTTTTTTATCTGCTCTACAGCTAACTCTTAATACTTTTTGGTCGTAATTACTATTGGGATTAATAAGCAACATAGCTGGATTTACTGAAAGTTTAGAAATATTATCTTTTTCTGCTTCAAAAATAACGCCAGCTTGTCTAAGTTCTGGATCTGAGTCTAATGAGGCATACATTTCTTGTAATACAGATTTGGGAAATAAACGTTTTACTTTAAGTTCGAATGCGGGATTTGATGACACGCTATTTATTCCATTAAATACTTTTTATTGGCGTAATCTAACATAACTTGTTCGTCATTTAAATTTCTTTTTATTTAAGCTAAGACATTGAAATTATTATGTGTTACTTAAAAGTAAATTTAAATAAATGTGAAATTGCATTCTGAATGCGCGCTTAATTTTAATGTTTTATAGGATGGTGTTTTTAAAAATAAATTAAATTAAATGAAGCCGTAAAAGCTCAATAGTAATGTTTTTCCGATTTTTTATTTTCAAAAAATGATCATATTAAAACTGATTGTTTATTATATTTTTTACAGAGACTTATATTTAAAATTTTAATACATTACTTTATGGATTAGACTCTCAAGTCATAAAAATCAGCGTTTAGCGATAGGGAAATCATGAATAAATCGATATTTCAGATAGTATTAAAAGAAAACTGGGATAATCTTGGTGACGTTATTAAACGGCATTATTTTTTAAAGCCATTTTCAAATGACCATATTTGTGTTTCTGGGACAATGTCAGAAATATATCACTCTCCTTTAGCTAAGTTATTTATACCCTTTGGTGTATTGTTCGGGGCAGTGGTTCCATATAAAGGGCGCAATATTCCAATCGATGTAAACTACAATAGCAGTACTAACAATACGAATTTGTATTGGGATAGGGTGTTTAAATTTTCTGATAGTCACCATTTTCACTTTAAATCACATATGGAGCATGTTCAGGATAATGAAGTGATTGAGTTTGTTCGCTTTGGTGTTGGCATGCGACTAAAAGTAACCGCAGAGGACGGCGCTATCGTATTTAGAGATAATGGTTACATTTGGCGGTTATTTAATATAGATATTCCAATTCCCGTAGGGCTTATTTTTGGCAGTGCATATGTAGAAGAGCGACCCATAGACGACAATAATTTCAGTATGAAAATGATTATGAAACATCCACTATTTGGTATTATGTTTCGTTATAACGGTCAATTTAAGTTGGATATTAGCGATAAAAGTACAGCTAAGAGTATAGGTAAGAGTATAGCTAAAATCACTGTTAAAAGTGACGACAGCTAACGTTATAAATTATTATTAAAAATTAGGATTTAGTAACTTAATTTAAGAAAGGAATGGCGTGAATCTAATCGAAATATTAAAAGCTCACTCGAGTAAAGTTGGGCAGGGCCAAAGCATAAAAAAAGTTCATGATTTAGAAGCAAGGTTAAATATTAATTTACCTCAAGACTTTACCGATTATCTTATAAGTTTGAATTATGCAGAAATATTTGATGATCCAGTTTATGGGATTAACCCAGAGATAAAGCGGTTAGATATTTACGAGCAAAATAAACATAAAGAACATTTTAAGTTTGGGTTTCTAGAGGTGTTTTCAAACGATATTGATGGCACTGTTTATATTCGACCAGATACAGGAAATGTATATAACGCTAGCTTTTCAATGCCTATAGCAAAATCGTTCACAGAATTTGTAGCTAACGTTATTAAAGAAGCGTAAATAAGTAGAATTCAAAATAAGTTTATATGTAAGTACAATTCACATTGCTACTACTTATTATAAGTTTTGTGATTACACAGTAAAACAAACAGACACAAAAAAGCTCACAAACCTGTGAGCTTTTTTAAAACTAACTAAAACTTATTGCTGCTTTTGCGGCGGAAAGTTACTTAATATTTCGCTAACTGTTTTATTAATTGAAGCTTCACGCTTTTCTGGTGATTGGTTTTTCTTTAATCGACCTTCTTTAGCGCCGCGCCATACTAGCTGGTTTGATTCACGATCCACAATATCAATAATTAGCGTGCCTACTTCGTATTCACGCGCGGTTGTATCTTTTTGAAAACCACTTCCCCAGTAACCCCAATTATGGCGGTAACCTGTGCTAAACGTGTCTATTTCAAGTTCTTTATCAACCGATGCATGATAATTAACAAGTACATCAGCTTGCGTTGCATCAACTAAGCTCATACCTAATGTTTGGCTCAGCTCTGCATTTACGGCAGTGCGAACACGTTTTTCCATAAGGCCATTTATTTGATAGTTATTTGTGTCTTTAGTCAGGCTGGCGTTTTCTACCCAAGCAAATGTTTTAAAATTATTAAAGTTAGCTGATTTGTCGTAATCCCAATCTGGGGTTTGTGTACAGGCAGTAAGTAGTGCTAGCGCTGCAACAATAAGTATATTTTTCATTACGTTTGCTCCAATAAATTACGTTGATTTAAAATAACACAAATTATTTGAATGTGTATTATTTAAACGTCCTAAATATTAGTCTAATTGTTAGGGCGTGTTGACCTTTCGTGGTTAAATTTGCAGCAGTATGTTTGGTATTTGGGCAAGGCAGAGCCTATGTAGTGTGGTTATTCCCCATAAATAGGTGATAACGCAGCATAAATGCCAAACATGCGCTGCCCGAAGGGTTCTGCCTAGGGGCAATTAACTCTTTGTTGCTCGGTTTTTACTTAGCCCACTAGGTTACAAACCTCACGCCGCGATTAAATTGCCCCTAGATTGAACAAATTTCAATCCACAAAGGTCAACACGCCCTAAGGCTGAACGACTAATTAACCTATGTTAATTAGTCGTTGTTTATTAGCTAATGTTCAACTTCAATCCAATCTTTTTCATCTACCCAGTTTTGTGCACCGTCTTTTACCGAGCGAATCGGCACAATGTAGTCACAACTTATTTGTGGCTTAACTGAGGCAAATATAGGCACAAAACCAAAGCTTAGTGCGGTTTCTATAATTGCTTTTTGATTTTGTGGGTCAATGTCGGCCGCTTCATCTATGTAAATAGGTATACGGTATAGGTTTTGTTCTTGGTCACTTAATAAGTAACGAATAAACAACATGCCACACAATAACTTAATCGTAATACGTGTGCCGTTTGAACCCGCCGAATCTATTTTTTCAAAGTGCTCTGTTTCACCTGCGCGGTTAACCACTTCAAATCGAATATCAAATAAATCGGTAAGCGTTAAACCCGCTTTATCTGAGGCGAGTTTAATTAAGTGATCTTTCGCTTCGTTTACTGCGCTTTCGCTGTACGGTTCTTGGCTAAGTAAATCAAGTGTGTCACCTTGCTCAAACTGATGCGACGTGCTGATAATGGTATCTATACTATCAACCAGCATTTTGCGCGGTATGACGTTAATTTTAAACGCTTGCAGGTTTGAAATACGGTGCTGGCTTATGCCTTTATTAAAGCTGTTCATTTCGCGGCGAAGTCGGTCTAAATCTTCTCGTAAGCCTTTAATGGTCGCAGCCACCTCTGTAAGCGCAACACGAGCTTGGCGCTCAACAGCATCGCGTTCGTTATCAATATTATGAAAGGCGCTTATTAGCTTTTGGTATTTAGTGTATTCGTCGTTTTCGTTGTCGAATTTAGTAATACCCGCGTTATATACATGCAAATAGGTGTTGCGCACGTTTATGTCAAAATTACGCAGCTCTTGGCAGTCTTTATTAAAGTGATGAACAAGATCGCTTAAGTTATCAAAGTCGACCGTAATATCAATCATGTACGGGGTCACTTTGCCGCTGTATAAATCAAGCGTGTGGTCAATTCGCTCGCTTTTAACTTGGCGTAAGCGCTCAGTTTGGCGATTAATTTGATCTTGTTTCGATTTAATTAACGAGCGACGATCGGCAATTGAGCCACTATTTTTTTGAATATCTTGCAAGTAGTCGTCAACTTGTTCGCGCTCAGCTAATAATTGCTCTTTTAGCATGGCTTGCGCTTCAACCGACTGCTGCATTATATCAAACTGCTCTAAGCGTTTTAGGGCGCTCTCTGCGCTCATTAGTTCATCGTATAACGCGTCTTTTTCTTTTTGCTTGTCGGCAACGTTTGCTGCAACATCGCGCTGTTGCTTAAACTCTTTAAGTGAATGCTCAAGTGCACTTAGCTGAGCGGTTAATTGCTCTTTGTTTTCGCCGCTTTGCATTTGCACAGGCGAGAGCTTTTTAAGCTTAATGCTCGCACCTGGCAGAGTTAGTACACCGCCTTTAACGTTTTCGCTAAGTAGCGATAAAAATTCACCAAACGCATCTTCGTCATCAATGGTTATATCGCCATTAGTGGTGGTTGCAAACGAGAGAATATCTGGGTTTAAAATCCGCGATATTTCTTCTACTTCTTTTAACGAGAGGTCTTCGCGCATACGGGTAAACAAATTAAACTCAAGGTTTTTAAGTTGCAGCTTTAGGCTCTTAATTTGTTTTTGTGTTTCGCTAATGCGGTAGTCAAGCGTGTGCAGGCTTTGCCCTTGTGCGCTGGTTATAGAGTGCGAAAGCGACTCGTAATCTTGCTTTAACTGAGTCAGGCTGGTTTTAAGGGTGGCTTTATTTACCAGTTCAAATTCGCTTTTAAGCGCATCGTAATCTAAAAACCACTGCTCAATTTGTGTTTGTCTGCGCTCTATGTCGCGCGATTGCTGTACGTATAGGCTTTGCTTTTGCTCAAACTCGTGTTTTTCGTGCTCTATATCTTCAAGCGCTATACCCAGCTCATTAAGTTGCGATTCTTGATAAGTATCAAAATCAATCAGTGCTTGGTCAATTTTAGGTGCATACGCCGCTAATTTACCTTTAAGCACGGTTTGGTTTTCAAGCATTGATTCAAGCGCGGCTATTGGCTCTTGCATTGACTCAAGGGCTTTTAGTTCGCGTTTTGAGCGGTTTACTTTATCAAACGAGCGACGCCATACTTCATAAAAGTCGACCTTAGAGTTAGACATATGGCGTTCAAACACGCGTAGCATAAAGCGTTTTACGTCGCTTGCGCCTAATTTGTGTAAGTTAAGAATACGTCTAAATATTTCTTTATAAATAGAGGAGTCTTGCACATTATTAAGCGGGATCATTTTTAAGTTAATGTCGCCGTCAAAAGGCGTTGCGCCACCAGTCAATAGCGCGTTTAGCTCTTGTGCTTTAAGCTCAATAGGATTGTAGTTAAGCTCTTTTAAATGGTTGAACAGCTTGGTAAATTTAATAATGGTTTTACCTTGCGTGTACTGCTCTAAATCAAGCTTTCCTTGATAACAAAAGTACTGATGCGCGTAACCGGCAATTTTACCAAGCCCTGCAACGCCAATCACTACTGAGCCATGAGGCAAGTTAGCTTCTAGTAAAATGTACGACTGATCGGATGAAAAATAAAACTTACGGGTTTCATCTAAATCGTGTCCGTCCCATTCTGTTAAGCGCAAATCGTTAATAAGCGGAAACTGCAGGGCGTTAATAACCGAGCTTTTACCTGTGTTATTGGGCGCGCAAATAGAGCTGCTTTTATCAAGCGGGATCACACATTTTGCATAGCCGGCGGTGTTAAGTAGGGCGAGTTTACTCAGTCCGTATAGATTTTTCATTCCTCGTCCTCTGTAATGTAGGTTTCTTCGTTTACTTCCATTAATGCATCTATATAGCGGTGAATCGGCGCTTGTAGCATAAAGCCGCCTTCTACTTCGCGGGCTAAACCTAAGCGCACCATGCGCAGGTATACGTCTTTACGCAGGTCCGATCCCGAAAATATCTCAAGCTGATCAAACAAATGTTTGTTAATTTGCACCAGCGTTTGCATAAGTTCTAAATCGTTTACGTCGTCAAACAATGCGCGCATTGGGTCTTTACCCGTATTGGCGTAGTGTTCAATTAAAATGTAAATAGTGAGCGCGATAGCGCGAGATATCTTGCCCATATTTGGTGTGCTTTCGTCGCTACCAAAATAATAAAATCCACGGCTGTCGCGTTTTAAATCGTTACCTAGGGCTGTAAATAGGGCGGTGTAGTCTTCTATGTGTTGGTCAAGCTCTTGCCACATTACGTTGTCTTGCTCGCAAATGTGATAACCCGCTACTAATTTTTTATTAATGGTTTGTAGATGGGTTAGCTCGTCTAAGTTTATGTGTGTCATGGTTTATTTACCTGCCTTTGAATCTGGCTGAGGCTCTGAATTAAATGGATATAAAGAAAAGTGCTGACCGGCAATTTTTACGCGGGCTTTTTCATCGCTTTGAATTATTTTAATATCGCTGTCGCTGACTAATTTTTGATACAAAAATAGCATTTCGTCGGCATCGAGATTTGGGTAGCTTTCGTCTAAAAATTGCAGCAAGGGCTGCGGTTTTTTGCGTTTTTTATTAAAGCGCTTAGCAAAGCTGGTTTTAACATCGTTGTAGTCAGGAATATTAGGCGTAACAAATGCAGGCACGTCTTGCTGGTCAGGCAATTGGTATTCTTCGTGTTCAAATTCAACCAAGCTTGCCATGTAAGCCACAATATGGCGTTGCTGACCAAGCGAATATCGCTGTGCGTCGCTTACAAAATGTGGCTGCACAGCACTTAGCATGTTGTCTACGCCATTTTTACGTACAAGCCCAAGTACTTTGGCTGCTTGGCGAGTAATTAAGTTATTACGGCGTAACTCTTCGCGCAGCGGCATAAGCATATCGGCACTTTTACGTAAGCTTTCTCGACCCACTAAATGCATTTCGAGTATACGGGTACGTAATTGCTCCAGCATGCGTTTGTCGTTGTACGCTTTACCTGAGCGCTCAATGTGCAGTATTTGCTTACTTATTTGCTCTTCAATGAGGGTAAAACACGCATGAAATTCACCACGTATATCAACCATTTCAAGCATTGGCTCTATGTATTCGTCAAACGCTTCTATTACCGCTTTATAACGCTTTTGCAGCGATTGGACCGCATTATTAGATTTAGCTTGTTCAACAATATTTAAAATGGCGTTTTCGTTGTGCGCATAGAGCTTCATTATTTTACGGACCCGATCATCCATAATGCGGCTGTAGCGGCGTAAATCGTCAAAGTCTTCTATTTCACCAGCGTTATCTAGGCGGTTACCTAAACGTGCAAGGTCGTCGACTAATACGCTAATTTCTTGCGCTAAGCCTAAATGCTCTTCTTGCAGTAAAAACGTAGCAAAATCGGCAATAGCACGATTTATTTCAAGCTGAGAAGATTTAGCCAGTGGAATTAAAATATCTTGGTTTAACAAACGATTTGTTTCTTTATAAATGCGTTCGTTTGACCACGTAGGCTGCTTTTGCTTAATCGCGTTTTGTACGTCTTTTAGGCTAAAGTCAGCCATTTTAAAACGTTTAAATAATAGCTCTAGTACACCCCAATGTTCAGTTATGGTGTTTAGTAGCTTTTTAGCTGGGATCATAAGAGGTTACAACATCCTAGTATTTTATTATTGAGTTCTTTTAGAAGACTCATTATTACGTATTTTTAATTAACCTTGTCTGTATATAGTATTCGTTTTTAAGACCATTTAATAATAGTTTTTGCATAGAGGCAGTGCTAAAATTCGCGCCGAAAATAGGCACATGGAATGGAATGTTATTTGTGTGTTCTTTAAAACTATATCAAAGGTTGTTTAACTACCATGGTTTCCTCGATTATTCTAACCCTGATAGCGATTGCATTTTTACTGATCGTTATAGAAGATATAATCCATGTTAATAAAGCTAAAACCACGCTGTTTTTTGGTACGCTTTGCTGGATTCTTCTTTTTATATACCCTCTACACGGGCAAAGCCCCGATACGATTCAACACCTTTTAAATGAAAATATTTTAGAAATTGCATCTCTATGGCTATTTTTAATGGCTGCGATGACCTTTGTAGCGTATTTAAATTCAAAGGGGTTTATAGAAAATATTGTGCACCGTGTTATGCCAAAAAGTATTAGCGAAAAAAAGCTCATGTTTTTGGTGGGTGGTTTTGCATTTTTGTTTTCGTCGATTTCAGACAACGTAACAGCTACGCTTATATCGCTCGCGGTTGTTATGTCGTTAAAACTTGAACCTAAAAAGCTCATTAAATACGCCACGCTTATTGTGTTTGGGGTTAACTCAGGTGGGGTATCGCTAATAACAGGTGACGTAACCACACTGATGATATTTTTAGACGGCAAAGTAACCATTGCTCATTTATTACTACTTATAGCGCCAGCACTTGCAAGCGTTATGCTGCTAGCCGCGTTACTGTCTATAGGTATGAAAGGGCGTGTTGAGTTTGCTGGTGCAGGTAAAACCCGCATCGAAAAAACCGACATTACCATTGCTGTTATATTTTTATCTACCGTAGTGAGCACACTTATGCTGAGTGTAGTTTACAGCGTACCGCCTTTACTCACCTTTTTGTTTGGCTTATCAGTGATGTTTTTAGTCGCGCAATTTTTAATGCGCAAAAAAGACATTAACAAAGACATAATCGACTTTGTTCGCGATATAGAATACGACACATTATTGTTTTTTGTAGGTGTACTTTTACTTGTAGGCGCACTTAAAGAAATTGGTATGTTGAGTAAATTTACCGACCTATATACGGTAATGGCACCCGAGTACGCAAACTACTTAATGGGCATATTATCAGCAGGGGTCGATAACGTACCGCTTACTGCTGCTTTATTAAAAGCCGATATAGTAATGAGCCAACAACACTGGTTGTCGTTTACGTATGCAACGGGCGTGGGCGGTTCAATGCTTATCATTGGGTCGGCTGCGGGCATTATTGCCATGAGCAAAGTTAAAGCGCTTACCTTTATGAGCTACTTGCGTTTATCGCTGCATTTATTAATTTGCTACACGGTTGGATATGCGGGCTCGTATTACATGGGCAGTTTTATTTAGCTCATAAATTATTAAATGCTTGACAGCTAGACGTCTAAACGATAACTTTCAAAGCCCCGCTACTTAGTGGGGTTTTGTTTTATTAGCCACTGGTTAATAAAGCATTCAGAAGAGGTGCGATACTTAGGTACTTAATGTTAGGCGACGAAAGCCGATGATCATTAAGGAGGGAAGTACTCGCCGAGGAAAATAATGGTACGTCGTCATTGTTTTTCGGTTTATGGGGCTGAATCCTCAAAACTGTCACCAATATAGGTGGAGAGCTTCTGGCAGTGGACTTATCTTCAAGCATTCCTTTGCCAAGTTCTTCTTGTTTTATTGCGATTTGGATATCGCGAAAGGAGACTAAATGACTACCCAATCAGCGCCGCAAACAGTGCCTAAAACAGAGTTAAGCGCAAAATCAGATTACATCGTTGCCAAATTTGGCGGAACCAGTGTTGCAAATTTTGAAGCGATGAGTCGCTGTAGCGAAATTATTGTTGCAGATAAAAGCGTACGTATTGTTGCCGTGAGCGCCAGTGCCGGCGTAACTAACCACTTAGTTGCACTGTGTAAATCAAGCATTACTCCTAGTGAGCGTCAAGAACACATAAACGGCGTGCTTGCTATTCAACAAACTATTTTAGATGAGTTATCGCTAGATGCCGATTTAGCGGTTGGCTTTAACGAAACCCTAAAAGCATTTCAAACATTGGCTCAAGAGTCACTAACAACCGATCAGCAACACGACGAGCTACTTAGCTTTGGTGAGCGTTTGTCGTCGTATTTATTTGCACAGGTACTTCGTTTACAAGGTTTAAATGCCGATCGCTTTGATGTGCGCAAGGTGCTTAAAACCGACAGCCAATTTGGTAAAGCAACGCCCAATGTTGCAGCCACAGCGCAAGCTGCTAAAGAACATTTAATCCCGTTATTAGACGCTCAAGTAATTGTGACTCAGGGCTTTATTGGCAGTGACGAATACGGTCAAACAACAACGCTTGGACGTGGTGGTTCTGACTACAGTGCTGCATTATTAGCTGAAGCAATTAACGCTAAAAGCGTGCATATTTGGACCGACGTAGTGGGCATTTTTAGCACCGACCCGCGTTTGTGCGCAAAAGCGACGCCAATTGCACGTTTAAGTTTTGACGAAGCCGCCGAAATGGCAACCTTTGGCGCAAAGGTATTACACCCAGCAACTATATTACCAGCAAGCCGTAGCCATATTAACGTGTTTGTAGGTTCTAGCCGAGAGCCAGAGCGCGGCGGTACGTGGATTGAGCGCGAAAAATCGCAGCAACCAGGTATACGCGCAGTAACGCAACGTAAAAACCAAATATTGCTTACGCTTAAAAGCCCAGAAATGCTACTAGCAAGCGGCTTTTTAGCACGCGTATTTACACTATTAAGTGAGTACAATATATCAGTAGATTTGGTAACTACATCAGAAATCAGCGTAGCTATAACCCTTGATAACGCGCAAAACGCATCGCGCCCAGAGCTCGACCAAGAATGCCTAGATAAGCTTGCAGAGTTTTGCCATGTGTCGGTAGAAAACAACCTAACATTGGTGGCACTTATTGGCTCTGAGATTCAATTACGCCAACACGAAATGAACTTAATGAGTGTACTAAAAGACTTTAACATTCGATTAATTTGTCACGGTGCTAGTAAGCACAACCTGTGCTTTTTAGTAGAGCAAACTGAGTCAGATAACGTAGTACAGTCTATTCATAGCCGTTTATTAGAAAACGATTTTGCTGCGTAAGTAATCGTTATTAAGGAAAATAACCTAGTAAAATTAACTAGTAAAGTTACTTAATAAAGTGACTTAATAAAGTTAATTAACAAAGTCAGTTAATAAAAAGCATCGCCAGTCGGTGCTTTTTTTATGCACCACACTCACATCAAAACAAACATTGCTGTTATTACTATCAACTACAGTAACGTTATTACTGCTAGCACTCAGCTTTGCACTATTTAATTCGTCAAACACATTGGGGCTAAGTAATTTTGCAATAGGGCGGCTGGTGGCTTTAGCAAGTGACTCTTTTAATGTCCAAATTCTAAAAAACGTATCTGCTTGGGCTTGGGTATTAGTAGGCTCGGTAATAAGTGTAATTTCATCATTATGATAAAAATGCTTAGCGAGCTTTTCAAACGGGCGCTTTAGGCTTACTTTTTCAATATCAAACCCAAACTCACTTTTATCAAGATTTAGCGCGACCCCAACCAAACCATGCGAGTGCGAAATACAGGTATTAATAACATCACCATTTACGTGTATTTGCAGCTTTGAGCTTGCCTCGTCAAATTCGGTACTCATTTTATTAAGGGCTACGTGCGCATGTTGCGGCTGCGCTACTTTAATAAGGTGTTTTAACAATAACCGCGTCGCTAAATACTCTTGCTTAGCTTGTGGGCTTTTGCGGCGGTTTATAATGGTTAACTCAAATGGGCTTAAGCAGTCGGGCAAATTAAAGTCACTAAGCTCAAGTGTTTTAGCATTAAATAATAAAATACTGTTACTCGCTAAAGACAAATTTGCCAATTGAGTTGAAGTAATACTCAAGGCATTTTTAAAATAGTGTTCAGTCATAAAAGCCCTAAAGCAAAAGAAGTCGCTGATATTGTGAGCGGTTAACGCCACTAATAAAGGCTGGGTACAATTTTATTACTCAGCTGGCATGAAATATGGTTTAATTCACAATAATCAAAATAATAACAGATTTGTAGATGTATGGCACAAGTGCGTGATGGGTTTCAAAGCCGACTTGGTTTTGTTTTAGCCGCTGCTGGCGCAGCAGTGGGTTTAGGTAATATTTGGGGTTTTCCTACGCAAGCGGCCAACCATGGTGGCGGTGCATTTTTACTGGTTTACTTTATTGTTATATTTTTACTTGCGCTTCCTGCGCTGTATACCGAACTTTATTTAGGTCACAAAGCACAAGCTAATCCGGTAAAAGCATTGGGCGATGCATGGCAAAACACTAGCCGTAAAGTAGGCGCAGCAGCCGGTTACATAGGTCTTGCGGGCGCAGTTGTTATGCTAAGTTTTTACTCAATAGTAGCAGGGTGGATGCTCTCGTACGCTATTGAACCTATAACCACCTTTTTTGGGTTTACAGGCGCAAGCGAGTTTTTACATAGCGACTCAGTGTTGCGTAATTTTGTATTTACGCCGCTTATGCTTATTTTAACCGCTAGTATTATTTTAAAAGGTGTTAAATCGGGAATCGAAACCTGGTCGCGCCGTTTAATGCCACTGTTACTTGTGCTGCTTGTTGGTTTAATTGCCTACATTGCAACACTAGATGGCGCAAGCGAAGGCTTTGCTGCGTATTTAATTCCTGATTTTAGCCAAATACTCGACCCTAATTTAATTATTGCCGCAATGGGGCAAGCGTTCTTTTCGCTCTCACTAGGTGTAGGCTGTATGATGATTTACGGCTCGTATTTACAGCCAGATGCTAATTTACCAAAGCTTACAGTAGGTGTTGCCTTACTCGATACCAGTGTCGCGTTTTTAGCGGGCTTACTTATTATTCCTGCTATTTATGTGGCGCAGCACAACGGTGTAGAGGTATTTAGTGGCGGTAAACTAATTGGTGAAGGGCAACTTATTTTTGCTATTTTACCTGAGCTATTTAGCACCATGGGCGAAATTGGTTTATTAGTTGGTTTATTGTTTTTTGTATTAATGTCTATCGCATCGGTTACGTCAACTATATCGACCACCGAAATTCCGGTAGCGTTTTTAGTCGAAAATCACAACGTTAGCCGCACCAAAGCAACATGGGCAGTAAGCGCCGTTGTTCTTGTGTGTGCAAGCGCGATTATATTAAATTTTGATTGGTTATTTGGCTTAGTCATTATGTTATTTACTCAATACCAATTGCCGCTTATGGGTTTGTTTTACTTTATTACGGTAGGTTGGATGTGGCAGCGTGGTAATAAATTACATCAAGCAACAACAGGCGTACATTACTGGTTTGCTCAGTATATTCGTTTTGTTTGCCCAATATTAATGACCTTGGTATTTGCAAACGTCGCGTTTGGTTAAGCTCTATTTAAAGTGACTTTTTAAACAAAAAAGCGAATAGGGCTTACCTTATTCGCTTTTTTTGTACCTGTTATTTAGGTACAGCTAAGGTATTTATAAAACCTCATTAGTTAGAGATTTACTTTCACTTACTTCAAACGCGTTAAGCAGGGTTACGTTTGCTATTTCGGTGAGCGCTTCTTGGGTAAAAAAGCCCTGATGCCCCGTTACTAATACATTTTTAAAGCTCACTAAGCGAGAAAATATATCGTCTTGGTTTATTTCGTCGCTGTGATTTTTAAAAAACAGCTCCGACTCTTGCTCGTATACGTCGAGCCCCAAGTAGCCTAATTTTTTAGTTTTTAGCGCACTAATACATGCGCTACTATCAAGTAATGCACCGCGTGAGGTATTAATTAACATAACGCCGGTTTTCATTTTACTAAATGCCTCGTCATTTATTAAATGATGAGTTTGTTCCGTTAGAGGGCAATGTAAAGAAATCACATCGCTTTTGCTTAGTACGGTGTCTATATCGGTAATTGTATAATTACCTGGTTTTGCATAAGGGTCGCACACTAAAACATGCGCACCAAAACCATTTAAAATATTACACAACGCAATGCCTATTTTACCGCACCCAATTATGCCTACTGTTTTATTATGAAGATTAAAACCAAGTAGTCCGTTTAAATCAAAGTTGTCTTCGCGTACGCGGTTATACGCTTTATGAGTTTTACGGCTAAGCGTTAGCATAAGTGCAATACAATGCTCGGCTACGGCTTCTGGGCTGTAAGCAGGGACGCGTAATACTTTAATTTTGTGTGCTTTTGCTGCAGGTAAATCAACATTATTAAAGCCCGCGCAGCGCAGCAAAATAGTTTTTATACCTTGGCTTGCCAATTGTTCAATAACAGCAGCATTTACGGTGTCGTTAACAAATACGCATATGGCATCAAATCCGTTTGCTAAGATAGCCGATTGATCGCTTAGCCCTTGCTCAAAATAGGTAATATTTATATCACTATAATCACGTGTACTTTGTTCAAAAAAAGACAATTCGTATTTTTGTGCACTAAAAAATGCAATGTTCATGGTATTAGCTCCAACGCTTAGATGCTTGTAAAGTAGTTAACCTTTATTACAGTAAACTACTTTACAAATAAGCGCCTAGGTAACGAGCATTTTATTGATCTAAATTAACGAATAACGTTTAAAAAATCACTTTAAATACTGTTAAGCGTAGTAAACGTAGATGCTATTTTAGCTATTTTTTTATCACTGTTTATATTTCCCAGCTTTGCCGCTTCGAGTAGATTACTTTCAATAACGTGCCTTAAAGTATCGGGTTTTGTGCGCGGTGCATAACGCGATACTAACTGACCTTGCGAGTTAATTAAAAACTTAGTGAAGTTCCATTTAATTGCGCGATTTTGCGAAATTCCACGGGTGTGCGATTTTAAATAACTAAATAGCGGGTGCGTTTCAGGACCATTAACCATTACTTTGCCAAAAACTTCAAACGACACACCAAACTGCGCTTGATAAAAGTCTTTAATGGCAAGGTTATCAAGCGGTTCATTTTGACCAAATTGATTGCACGCAAACGCAAGCACCGTAAACCCGTGGTGTTTGTATTCTTGATACAATTTTTCTAACGCGTTTAATTGCACCGAAAAATTACACTTACTCGCTGTATTTACAATGAGGACTGTTTTGCCTTTTAACTGACTCAGCGCAAAGTTTTCGCTGTTATAAAGTGGAGCGTTAAATTGATAAATACTATCCATAGGTTACCTATTCACCTTTCCTGGTAAGGAAATTTTATAAAGATTTTCATTCGCTTTTTGAACGACCGGTTGACATAATCGAGGTCTAGTTTCTAAGTTATCAGTTTAATAGGTCAGTTTTATGTCAATGAAAGTCGCATTTATAGGTTTAGGCGTAATGGGTTACCCAATGGCGGGGCATTTAGCTAAAGCTGGTCACAGCGTATGCGTTTATAACCGCACTCAAGCTAAAGCACAAGCGTGGACTACAGAACATTCAGGGAGCTTTGCACCCACCCCACGCGAAGCTGCGAGCAATGCCGACATCGTATTTATGTGTGTTGGTAACGATGACGATTTACGCTCTGTGGTGTATGGCGACGACGGCGTATTAGCTGGCATGTTACCGCACACTATTTTGGTTGATCACACCACAACCTCTGCCGAAGTAGCCCGCGAAGTTGCAGCAAAAGCGGCATTACAAAATATCGACTTTATAGATGCTCCCGTATCGGGCGGACAAGCAGGCGCCGAAAATGGTGTATTAACAGTAATGGCGGGTGGCAGTGAAGCCGTATTTGCTAAAGTGCAGCCAGTTATGGCAGCGTTTAGTCGTTTTAGCCAATTGTTAGGCGGCGTTGGTTCGGGTCAATTATGTAAAATGGTTAATCAAATTTGTATTGCTGGCGCAGTGCAAGGTTTAGCCGAAGGCTTACATTTTGCCAAGCAAGCTGGGCTTGACGGTGAAAAAGTAATAGAAACAATATCTAAAGGCGCAGCCGGTTCGTGGCAAATGGAAAACCGCTACAAAACAATGTGGGCGGGTGAATATGAGTTTGGTTTTGCCGTAGATTGGATGCGTAAAGATTTAGGCATTGCACTCGATGAAGCTAAAAACAACGGCGCAACACTACCAATGACTGCAACGGTCGATCAATACTACGCCGACGTACAAGCACTTGGCGGCGGGAGATACGACACCTCAAGCTTACTAGCACGTATTGAAGCATTGCATAAAAAATAACGTTGCACGTTTTAAAAAATTAAAAGCCTGCGCGTTTAACTTGTAGACGCCAAGCTTGCTTGCGTATAAAAACGCAGTTTTTAAAATGATAAAGAGATTAAAAGCGGCGCTTTTCACGTGAGCAAGCTCTACGTCTACACCCAAAGTGTAGATGCGCGTTTAACTTGTAGACGCCAAGCTTGCTTGCGTATAAAAACGCAGTTTTTAAAATAATAAAGAGATTAAAAGCGGCACTTTTCACGTGATCAAGCTCGACTCTTACAGCCAAAGTGTAGCAGTGTGTTTAACTTGTAGACGCCAAGCTTGCTTGCGTAACGGGCATTGCCCGTCAATAGGGTTCAAAAAGGCGATAAGAGTCGCTGGACTCTAAATAATTAAAAGCTTCGCTTTTCACGTGAGCAAGCTCTACGTCTACCACCAAAGTGAAGGTTTGTGGTTTTTTTGTAGACGTGAAGCTTGCTTACGTAACGGGCATTGCCCGTCAATAGGGTTCAAAAAGGCGATAAGAGTCGCTGGACTCTAAATAATTAAAAGCTGCGTTTTTCACGTGAGCAAGCTCGACTATTACAGCAAACTACATGCTTTGTGCGTAGTTATACAACGCCTTTAAAATGGTAAGATTTTTTTCGCTGTCGTCATGTTCATGCGCTAAATTTTCGAGGGTGATCATAAAATCTTGTGCGTTAATTGATGGTTGATCTTCCCCGTGCATTAACTTGTTTTGGCAATATTGACGCCATTGATCAAGTTCTTGTTGGTTTAGCGTTTCTGGCCAGTTACGAGCGCGGTATCTAAACAACAACGTATTAAACTTTTTATCTTCAAAATCTAAATTCAACCCAGCCAAATCATCTGGCTTAGCATCACGAATAATCGCAAATTTAGCCTTGTCGGCATGGCTTGTAAACCCATCGTAAAGTAAGTAGTCAACGTTAGTGGTTGCGCTGTAATCGCCTTGCTCGTTAAACACTTCAGTTACTTTATCGCGAAGGTCGGTATTGGCTTTTAAAATCGCTAAGTTAGCTAAGCATTGCTCACGGTCAATTCCTAAACGGGCGGCGTTTTCAGGCAATAACGTTTTAGCAGGCGCTAAAATAGGGCACTTGTTTAAATGCACCAGTTTTAAGCCAACAGGTAAATCGCCCTCAGCTAAATCTAAGCGTTTGGTGTATAAACGTTTGCGTAACTCTTCCACATTTAAATCAATAAGTACTTGCGGGCTTTGAGTTAAATCAAAACAAATAACCGCGTTTTTATTAACTGGATGAAAGCTCATTGGTGCAACCCAGCTTGTACAGCCTTGCGTTGCAGGTATGCGCGACGTGGTATGCACCAGCGGCGTCATATTAAAAACATCAACCAACTCAGCAAGCGCTTTTTTACTACGCAAACCAAAAAAGAAGTTATACAGCTTTGGCTGTTTTTCTTTTATTAATTTAGCCAGTGCAATAGTGGCGGTTACATCACTTAGCGCATCGTGCGCTGCGGCGTGTTCAATACCATTGGCTACAGTTAAATGCTCTAGCTTAAAGCTTGGGCTGCCGTCTTCTTTTAACGGCCATTCAATGCCTTCAGGGCGCAGCGCGTAACAAGCACGTACTAAATCAATAATATCCCAGCGGCTATTATTGTTTTTATATTCGCGCTCGTACGGGTCGTAAAAGTTACGGTAAAAGCTATAACGGCTTACTTCGTCGTCAAACCGAATACTGTTATAACCAGCAACACAGGTGTTTGGTACACTAAATTCGGCATGAATTTTTGCTATAAACTCAGCTTCAACTAAGCCTTTTTTCATCGCCACTTGTGGCGTAATACCCGTAATTAAACACGCCTCAGGGTGAGGCAAGTAATCCGCTTGCGGCTTACAATATTCAATAAGCGGCTCGCCAATAATATTTAAATCAAGATCGGTACGAACACCTGCAAATTGGCTCGGCTTATCCTTTTGCGGGCTTGCCCCCCACGTTTCGTAGTCGTGCCAATAGATTGTTGCTTGATTTTGCTCTTGATATGCCATGCTGAAAACCCTGAGTAGTTAACTTAAAAACGCCTAAATGCGCGCCAAGTTACTAAAATAATGAATTATTTAGATTATGGCATATGGGCGAGGGAGTTTATAGGTTTGGGTGAGAAATGATGTATAAGTTGATCTTTTTCAAGTATGTAAGACAAGAATTTATTCTTTTGTCTCTACTTTTATATATTAACTAATTAACTTTAAAGTCTGCTTGAGGAGCAAAATTATTTATAAATAACTGAATCAAAGTATGAGTAAAACTTTACTTGCATAAATGTTAGAACAATGTATAAGTAAGCTTAAATAGCAATAATTCTGTCTAATATGGCATTTATAGCCAAAAAAAGACTTTTAATTGGGTTTGTATATGATTGTTGAGCTAGTAGTTGAAAATTTTCGTTCAATTAAAGAAAAACAACGTTTAAGTCTTGTAAAATCTAACTTTGGAGATGCAGATAACAATTCATTTAATCCACTAGCTCCTGGGACATCTGATTTACTTAAAAGTGCTGCAATTTATGGAGCAAATGCTGCGGGAAAATCTAATTTCATCCTTGCATTATCAACAATGCAAGAAATAGTTATTATGTCTGCTAAAGATAGACAAAGGGGCTATAATTTACCCGTCCAGCCTTTTAAACTTTGTGACTCAACTATAGATGAGCCAACTGAGTTTGAGGTTACTTTTATTGCTGATAGTGTTAAATATCAATATGGCTTTTCTACAAACTCAACACAAATCACAGCAGAGTGGTTATACGCTTTTCCAAACGGAAAGCCCCAAAGATGGTTTATTCGTGTATTAGATCCAGAAACTAGTGAATATGTTTGGGATTTTGGGTCTTATCTAATGGGAAAAAAACAACTTTGGAAAGAAGCAACTAGATCAAATTCATTGTTTTTATCTACTGCAATTATGTTGAATAGTGAGCAATTAAAACCAGTTTACGATTGGTTTTATAAAACACTTAAGCTATCTGGTATTAGTGGATGGAATATGGAATATACAGCTAAACTTTGTCAAAAAAATGAGAGCAAAGAGCATGTATTAAATTTTTTAAAAGCTGCTGATTTAGATATTGATGATATCAGGGTTGATACAAAGAAAATGGACAAAACATATTTTCCTGATGAACTACCTGCTTCAATCAAAGAAAAAATGTTAGAAGAATTAGAAGGCGAAGAGTTCCACGAAATTAAGACAATACATAAAACTTCTTCAGGGAAGAATATGTCATTTGATTTAAGTGACGAATCTGATGGAACTCAAAAGATCTTCGCGTTTGCAGGACCTTGGATTGATAGTTTAAACAAAGGTAAAGTGCTCTTTATTGATGAGTTACATGATAGCTTACATCCGAGTATTGTTAAATTTCTAGTTAGCTTGTTTCATGATAAAAAAACAAATCCTAATAACGCTCAACTAATTTTTACTACACATGAAACATCAATTTTAGATCAAAATATCTTTAGAAGAGATCAAGTATGGTTTTGTAATAAAGAAAAGAATCAATCTACATCGCTTTATCCATTAACAGATTTCAGTCCTAGAAAAGGTGTTGAAAATTTAGAAAAAGCATATTTGACAGGTAGATATGGTGCTTTGCCTTTAATCTCAGCATTAGAATATATTGGAGAATAAATTTTGGGTAGTGAGGATTTATTTCATAAACATAAAGCTAAAAGACAGAAAGATTTAGAACGTAAAGTATCATCAAGAAAGCCTTACGATCGTATCTTAATAGTCTGCGAAGGTAGTAAAACTGAACCAATATATCTTGAAGAAGCTCGAATTGAACTAGAGCTTGACTCTGCGAATATTATGATCGATGGAACTTGTGGTTCGAGTCCTATATCAGTAGTGAAGCATGCAGAATCTATATTCAAAAAGGAAGTTTTTAGTGGAGGGCTATACAATCAAGTGTTTTGTGTGTTTGACAGGGATAACCACACTACTTATTTAGAAGCAATAAAATATGTAGATGTGCTTAATAAGAACCTTATTCAAGAAAATATAAGTAATGAGCCTATATTTAATGCAATTCATTCAGATCCATCTTTTGAATTTTGGTTGTTGTTGCATTTCAATTATTCAACGAAACCGTATCAACCCAAACAGGGTAAAAGTGTAGGAGATCAAGTAATAGATGACTTGAAAGTTTATATGCCAAAGTATAAAAAAACTCAAAAAGGTATTTTTAAAACATCACTTGATAATGGTTCATTAAATACAGCACTAAATTATTCTCAGCAGATATATGATAGAGTAAAAGGGTCAAATAATATGAACCCAAGTACAAATATGCATGAGTTGATAACATATCTTCAAGAAGTTAAAGGGTCATAAATTAGAAATATCCATTTAGGTAACTTATTTAACTCGATATATTAATTTCTTCTGAATTCAGAAAATTATTTACAAGAGTATAAGTTCGTATTTATTGACATTGAGCCTAGGCTAATCACTAATATGAATAATTTACCACAAATAAAAGTTATCACTATCCACAAAATGATGAGCCAGAAATGGTTGTAGCCCAAGTAGTTAAGTTACTTGAGCGCACTAAATAAGGTGTGGGTTTGGTTGCTGATTATATAAATATCAATTGCGGTAAATTAGTAGTTTGGCATTAGATTAAAGTCTATAGATTAGATTTATTCACTTGTTAGGTTTGTTTTAATCGTTTGTCGGTTTTGTGTTAATTCTCTAAAGTTTAGTTGTCGGCAACAAGTACGACTAACTTAACAGGACAATAATCATGAAACTTACTCTTATCAAAACTATCGCTCTTAGCTCACTACTTACATGTTCAGCTGCTGCAATGGCTGAGCAAAGTGATTACAAATTAATGGTTATTGAAACTGCAACAGCGCCACAGCCACTTGAGCAATCATTTAATAGCTGCGCACTGAATGTTAAGTCGAAAAATTACGCACAAGCTGAAGCAATTTGTACACAAGCAATCGCACTTTTAAAAGACGCTGATGGCCCTAAACTTAAAGTACGCCAACTTACGTCATTTGCATTAAGCAACCGTGGTGTTGCACGTTTAAAAGCAAACAATGACACGGCTGGTCTTGCTGATTTATACGAAGCTAACCAAATGTCTAAAAGCACGATGGTATCGCACAACTTAACTCGCGCTAAAGAAGAATTAGCGTTATAAAAAACCTTTATAACGCGTTTTATAACCTGCTTACTAAAGCATAATATAAAATAGCGAGAGTAAAAAAGCCCATGTTAAGTATTAACTTAACATGGGCTTTTTTGTTTTATTAACTCACCTCGATGCTCTGAGCGTTTGTTATAAGTTAAAACCCAGAACAAGCCCCTTCAAATAGAGCTTTATCCATATTTTTAATTCCTTTTTCATCATAAATTCCGAAATAGTATCTACCACTATTAATCTCTGCTGTAGTTCCAACCGCAAACTCTTGTACTCTAGCGCTGCAGCCCTTAACTGGCTCAAACCCTCCGATTGAGGTATGGAATTTTACTATTTCTGTGTCATTTATATTTTTAGATTTATTACGGCTATCTGATGACCACGTGCCTGTAATTGGTGTTTTGGACCCATTATTATCAACGTAATAGTAATGCCAGTTAGGAGGGTTTTCATCCCATACAGGGCTGCCACTTGCTTGAGTTAACAAAACACCCGATTGTGGTATTTCAAAAATAGTGGATCCGTTTTCATATTTAGCAGGTTGACCTTTTGGTGCATTATAAATTATATAAAAGGTTCCTTTATAGCTCTCAGGTATTAAATAAACACTCGGGTTGGGCGTTATTCTATCTGGACACATTCCATCAAAAATAGATTTATCAATGTTTTTTATGCCTTTAGCATCGTAAATATCAAACATATTTATATTATCGAGTAATTGCGATTTAGTTCCTATAGAAAAGCTCTTATAAGTTGCATTGCATCTTCTTAGGGGTTCTATTTGACCAACCCCACCACCAAAAACAATCGTTTTACTATATTTTCTGTTCTCTGGTGTGTCATGAATTGTTGAAGTGGCGCGATCTATAATTTGTGTTCTCGTGCCGTCATCATTTTTATAATAAAAAAGCGCTTCACCATTATTATACCTAGTTTTCATTTGCGTTATTAACATACCAGATGTAGGTATTTCATAAATACGAGATTCTCCTTCGTATTTAGGTGTTTCTCCATTGGGTATGTCGTAAACAATGTAAATTGAACCAACATAACCTTCAGGTATAAGATAAATAGTAGGAGCATTTTCTTTACTATCAGAGCAGGCTGAAAGTAAAGTTAGAGTAATACACATAAAAGTAATTTTTAGTGCTTTTATATTTAAAGAAAGTGTATTCATTTGAATCTTCACTTTGATATACCGCTAAAGCAATTTTCTAAACTTGCTTTTTCGGTTAGCATACAATGCCCACTGTTTGGAGGGATTGATATAAAACGATAATTCCAATCAGTAATTTTATGAAAGTTTAATTTAGGATGGTTATTAGCTTGTCGGAATAATTCATCTCCAACATTTCCTTCGAAACTACCATTTTTATTGAGGGGTAAACGTACTGCACTTGCTATCATTGGGTAATCGCTATTTAATGCTAAACTCAGTGGGGCCCCACCTTTTCTAACATGTATTCCTAAAGAGATAGGTTGACCTCCGGGACCAACGATGAACGCTTCACAGTTAGGAAATGCATCGCCAGTAATGTAAGTAACAATATCCATGTAGTTATTAACTACGTCGATTTCTATTATTATTTTGTAATTTACATTTAAAGTGGGGACGTAAGAAAATCCTAAGTCTCTTGTCCATATCTCCGAGCGAGGCATTGCATGATTTACTCCGCCGTATTGACCTTTTATAGTTAGCTTTAAATTACCATTAGGAAGTTTATCATCTTTTATTGTTAATCGACCTCTAGGCTCTAACTCTTTTTCATAATCTTTAGGCTTATCTGACCAAGGAGCTTTAGAAGGGTCAGATTTGGTTAGTATATTCTTTACTTTTTTCTTTGAGGTAGAAAGTGTAAATTTATGCCAGATTCTTGATGTTGTAGGTTTTACACCACTAGGCTTAAGTGAAAATCCACGATTATCACCTTCAAACCAAATACCGGACCACCCAAAGTCTTTTTCAGGGTGAAAAGAGCGTATGTTAATTTCGTAGTCTGCCAAATGTTATTCATAAGTTAAGTTCCATTTATAAAAAATCAAATTCCTGTAACCGTAATGGTAACACTAAAGTGTTTGGCTAACAATTTAGTGTTTATTAGGTTTGCTTTAACCGTTTTCAGATCTGGGTTAATTCGTTGGTAATAAATAGAAGACGGTGAAATCTACCTTAGCTTTTGAATCTAACTGAGCGATACACCTATTTTGATCTATGTTACTTAGTTTTAACCTTAAAAAGTAACTTATTCAGTTTTTTAAGTGAGAGTAGCTAGGGCAAGAGCATGAAAAACACTATAAATTCAATACCCTTTCAAGATAAGCTGTACTGAGCATCGTTTTCTTCTGCTTTGCTGGCATACCTTTACTAAAACTGGTCTCAGCCTTTAATTGATTAAATGCGATATGCCTCAACCCTGCAAATACAGGCGCTGCACCTTCGCGCCTAATTCGGCACTCATCTTCTTTAAACCCTACGTCTAAACGCCAATGTAAGCCATTCTCTATTTGCCAATGTCCCCGCGCTGACCTTGCCAATTCTTCCGCCGTTAAATGTGCTGAACTGATATAGTATCTATAACATAACTCATTGCTTACTTTGCTTTTTTCCTTTCTATAAGAAACAATAACGCCCACTGTCTTTGCGCCTTCCCAGTGTATCGTTTCTGATAAATTACTTATGTCATGGCTAACTGCACAACACCTAAACTCCTCTCTACTTTTTTGATAATCGGCTTCATTAAACAAAATCCCTTCAGACGCTTGTCGTGTTATCTCCGGTAATAAAACCCTCTCTATTTGCGACAGGAGTCCTTTATGATTTGCTTTTACGGCAAGAAGGTAATCAGCGTCTTTGCTCACTACTTTTTCTGCAATTGATTTTTGACATCCCATGGCGTCAATTGTGACTAAGCACCCCTTTACCTCAAGTAACTCAAGGAGTGCTAGTAATGCTGTTATCTCATTCGATTTTTTATCAACAGGAAATTGCGCTAAACGACACCATTTTCGCATGCAAATACACTGACCATATAAAGTCCATCGCGCCTATCCGATTAATTAAAAGACCTTTTTAATCGTTTCCGTCAATAGCCACGACATCATACTGGGTTAATTTAGCGCATGCTTTTATCCAAGAAGAAAAAGAATCTTGAAATTGCCTCATATCAATACGGCTTAGTACACGGGCAATTGTGTCATGCCGGGGGATTCCTTGCTCTAGGGAGACATATTTCCTGAGCCAATCTATCATGATAAAAATTCTCAATATCTTCCCAGCCTTGGCATCCAGACACAACAGCGCTGACGGCTAAGAATATGATATCAAATAGTTTATGACCACTTTGGCTTGTTGGCGAGGATCATCGATTGATTCGAAATATTTAAATAGCTGAGTATCAAACATGAGAATGCTCCTTAAAAAAGGAGTATAAGATCATATTTTTAAGTCAAGGTAAAGTTCGTGGTCTTGCCCAGAACAAGCCCCTTCAAATATAGATTTATCCATATTTTTAATTCCTTTTTCATCATAAATTCCGAAATAGTATTTATCACTATTAATTTCTGCAGTCGTTCCAACAGCAAATCTTTGCAGATTAACAT
>NZ_JADYXF010000022.1:0-80580 GCF_015864385.1 Pseudoalteromonas sp. SWXJZ94C | reverse complement strand
TAAAATAAAGCTGAAAATTTTTTCAGAAGCACTCAAACAATTAAATAAGGATTGCCGTGAGTGCTTGTAGCTTATTAATAATTGTGGGGATCCCTCAGGGTTTAGTCTTTAAAGCTTGGTTTTTTAATACCTTTACATACTAATGTGTTAGCTCTCATGCTTAACTTTTAGTATTTTTTATTAGCTTGGCGGCTTATGCAATATGCTTGTTTAATAGCGATAAGTAATAGATAGCCACTAAACTTGTACAATTTAAATAGTTTCTGACAACCTACTTTTGTTGCTTCATTTTTACTTATTCATCGGGGTTATAAATTTCGTTATTACTTTAACGTTTACTTGTTTGAATAAACTACCACCTTTAAAAAATCAATAAACCTTACCCTTGAAACTAAATTATATGACCTCATACCTATTTATAAGGTCATAAATTTAAGTGATCTATTTATCAATAAGTAAAAGGTGTATTTCGTAAAACTTCAGAGAAGTTTGTATTTTAAAACCGATTTATTTTATAAGGACAAAGCCATGACAAAACGCGTAATTGAGATGCCAGAGCTCGGAATGGGTACATTTCGTTTAGAGGGTGATACAGCCTATAATTCAGTAAAAATGGCACTAGAAGTTGGTTTTCGCCATATTGATACAGCACAAATTTACGGGAATGAAGAGCAAGTTGGTCAAGCGATAAAAGACAGCAATATTCCACGCAGTGAAATATTTCTAACGACAAAAGTGTGGAACAATAAGTTAAATAAAACAGACTTTATTCCAAGTGTTAAAAAGTCACTTGAAAAACTACAAGTTGAGTCGGTCGACTTATTACTTATTCATTGGCCATCGCCTGCTAACAACGAGGCAATGAGCGAATACCTCACCGAATTACTCAAAGCTAAACAACTTGGACTAACCAAGCATATTGGTGTATCTAACTTCACGATTGCTAATTTAAACGAAGCAATGCAAACCCTAGACTCGCGTGAAATATTTACCAATCAAATAGAAGTCCACCCGTATTTAACGAATACCAAATTGCGCGCTTTTTGCGCCCAGCATGATATTCATGTAACAGCTTACATGCCATTTGTTGTAGGTAAAGTACTCAAAGATCAAACTATTATCGACATCGCTAAAAAACATGATGCAAGCCCTGCACAAGTTGTTTTAGCGTGGGAAAACGCCAAAGGTATGACGACAATTCCGTCATCAACCAAGCGTAAAAACCTTGAAGATAACTTTAACGACAAAGCCGTTAAACTTGATGATGAAGACATTGCACGTATTGATGGCTTAGACTGTAACGATCGTCAAGCAACTCCTGACTTTGCACCTCAGTGGGATTAATAAACCGACTTAAAAAGTAAAAGTTAAACTATCTAATATAGGGTGTAGGCTTACTGCGCCCTAACTTTAAAAGGAATACACATGTTAACGGTTATAGCTGTACTGTCGTGCAAAAATATTGATGCTGAAGTAATGCTTACAGCACTTGAAAATCTGCAGCAATCATCACGCCAAGAAGTAGGGTGCTTACGCTATGAGTTATCGGTAAAAAGTGATTCTGAACATACAGACTATGTAGTAAGCGAACAGTGGGCGTCAAACGAGCATTTTGAAGCGCATAAAGAAGAGCCTCATTTTAAAGCTTTTGGCATGCAAGCAACAGGGCTTTTAACAAGTAGCAGTATCGATGTGTATAAAACAATTGGTTAAAATATTAGAACCTTGTTAATTTAATATTTAGAACAACTAGATAAAACAACTTCCTAGTTCTGGCACAATTTTCTTATTGTTAAATAGACCCCATACACAATCAGATTGGTATTATTCAAGAACAAACGCTATTCGTAAAACTGATTATCATCAGTAAAAAGGCTCTTTATCGTATCGATAAAGAGCCTTTAAGGGAGTATATATTTAGAGTTTAATACTGCTACTGTCTATGACGATGGTAATCACAGCAAATAGACTTTACTTTTAAATTAATAAAAACCCAAAATCGATTTTTTAGATTAAAAGTTCACACTTACATTGGCAAAAAAGCGTCTGCCAACAGCATCGTAAATAGCTTCATTGCCACCACTTGCTGAAATATACGCAGGTGGTAATTTGTCAGTTAAGTTTCTAAGTCCGAAACCAATGCTGGTGTTGTCAAATAAATTGTAATTAGCCGAAATATCATGCGTTATAATAGATCCCACATAACCAGGTTTTAGATCTTCTTCAATATCGCCATCTGGAGATAAGTCAAAACGCGCTGAGCGGTCAATATAACGAGTTGTCCAGTTAAGTGTAAGGTCGTTGTAATTATACACAGCTGAGAAACGGGCCTGCCATTGAGGGTCACCAACTTCACCATCTTCTACATTCACTGTATCTGGGCGACTTTGAAATTCAAAATCTTCAAGCTCAAGCAAGTGATTTACAAATAAGTTTAACTTCAATTCACCCTCTAATGAGTAATCAGCCAAATTCATATCATAATCAAAATCAGCTTCAATACCACGAGTTGTGGTAGCCGCAGCATTTAAATAACCAGAACGAACTAAAGCAATATCGTTTGTTGTTGGATCTCGATCAACTTGTGAACAAAAGCCTGCATCGAGTCCGCCAGCTGCGTCTACACAGTTATCAATTACGCTTTGTGTTGCAATAAATGAAATCGCATCTTCAATTTCAATATCGTAGTAGTCGACAGTTAATGAAAAGTTTTCAAAAAAGCTAGGCGTCCATACTATACCCGCAGTTAATGATGTTGATGTTTCTGACTCTAGTTCAGGGTTACCACCACTAAACAC
This sequence comes from Pseudoalteromonas sp. SWXJZ94C, assembly GCF_015864385.1. NCBI lineage: Bacteria > Pseudomonadati > Pseudomonadota > Gammaproteobacteria > Alteromonadales > Pseudoalteromonadaceae > Pseudoalteromonas > Pseudoalteromonas sp. SWXJZ94C. The sequence goes on along the minus strand of NZ_JADYXF010000022.1, from coordinate 77,782 downwards.
ATCAATACTTACATTATCATTTGCTTGGAAACCTGAGGCAATACCTAGGGCAGCACAGTTAGCTACACGATTTGGGTTATCATTAATGTTATCGTCATCACAGGGATCACTAATATTTGCAAAACCAGGTGACTGAGGGTCAAAAGCTTCTGTAATATTTGGTGCTCTTACTGCTTGGCCGTAAGTACCTCGAATACGAAGATCGTCAATTGGACGGTAAAGTATACCTACTTTCCATGCGTCAGCAGTACCTGCATGAGAATAGTCTGCAGTTCTGTATGCTGCGTCTAAACTTAGTTCTTTAGCAAAAGCGACATCAGTTAAAAATGGTAAGTTTACTTCTATAAATGCTTCAGTAACGTCAAATTCACCATAAGCATCTGGAGTTGCTGCATTTGATAAAAATCCGGCTTTAGTAAGCTCATCTGTAATTGTTTCTGATGTTTCTTCACGATATTCAAAACCAGTGGCTAATCCAATAGCACCACCTGGCAGCTCAAAAAATTCGCTAGTATCAAATGTTATGCTACCGCCAATAAATTCTTGGGTAATTTTATCTGTACGTGTTACGTCTGCAGAAACATAATCTTTTGCTGCCGCTGAAGCTTGATCAAAGCCAAAAGGGTTGTACGGTGTACATGCGTCGCCATTAATACTTGCAGGATCAGTGTAACCTTCACCTTGCAAACTCTCTACTTGACTTCTACATGCCGCTTCTCCGGTTGTCGGATCGATAACAGCATCAACTGCTGCGGTTAAGTTATCAGGTATTAAATCATTGAGTGTTTTACGACGGTTATCAGTTCGACCATAAGAGTAATAAACATCGTAATCAAAATCAGTTTCACTTAGCGTGAATAAGCCTTTAAAACCAGTAACTAAACGAAACAATTCACGTTTATTATCGGCGCTACGATTACCTAGCTCACCAAAGAATTTCGAAAAGCTTACATTTGTAGTGCCTTCACTAAGAAGCTGTTGACGCAAACTGCTATCTAGATAAGGATTATTTTCTACATCTATATTCAGACCACCAAAATCAAAAGAAGGTTGAAATTGTTGCTCTATTTCTGAACGAACAAATTTAAAGTCACTGTAGAATGTATGATTATCTGTTAAATTATAATTTACCGTTGAGCCAACTGTTATTTTTTCAAGTTCAGGTAAAACATTTTCATAGTCTTGTGTATTAGCACAAAGCTCACATCCGTCTGGAAAGTTACCAAAAGCAAAGCTTCCTGTCGCTTCACGAGCTGGCATTAATTCTGCTGCACCACTGTTAGTAAAGCCATAAATACTTCCAGCATCACCAAATGGATTAATAACGCCATTTTCACTAATTCTTTCAGAAAGAACATTTGGTACCGTTAATCTATCTGCAATACCATCGTTTTCGCCTGTATCTAATGGGTTATTAACAGTACCGAAAGCATTTGTTTGGCGTAAATCATTTGCTAGAACTTGGCGAATTCGGTCTTTACCAGCAAAGAATGTAATATTACCTTTACCCCCCGCAATTTCTGTACCTGCAACAACGCTAAAGCTATGGTTCTCAGTGCCAACACCTTCTGTTGAATTACCTACAGAGGCATTAAACTGTAAACCATCAAAATCGTCTTTTAAAATAACATTTATAACACCTGATACGGCATCTGAACCATAAATAGCAGATGCACCACCGGTGATTACTTCTATTCTTTCAATTAGAGCTGAGGGAATAGAATTTAAATCAACTTGCGATGAACCTGGTGCTCCTGCAACATGACGTTTACCATTTACTAATACAAGCGTACGGGAAGCCCCTAAGCGTCTTAAATCGGCAGAACTAACACCAGCAGCAGCATTGCTATCATTGTTACCTATTAGCGTATCTGTTGCACCAATCGATGGCAGTTCAGCAAGAATACTGCCCAAATCGGGAGTGCCTCCTTTTGCAATATCTGCTGCGGTAATTGTCACAATAGGAGCTGGCTGAGAAAGCTTAGCTTTACTAATACGTGAACCAGTTACTTGAATTCGTTCTACTTTTTCTACTTCATCATCTTCAGCAGCAATACCTTGAAATGAAAAACCAGCTAGTAATGCACTGCTTAGTGCGACTGTTACTGTCGATTTTTTAAAAAAACCAACGTTACTTTTGTTATTAATTGACATTTAATTCCCCTGAATTGTTATTTTTGTAAATACCATGTTATTTGTACGCATTAAAGGGAAATAAATCAAGGTTATGTCAAGATAGAACTTATAAATATAATATCCTCAATTATGTTATGAGTGACCTCATATCAATTGACTATAATTGAGCAAATAAAATAAACATTTTAATTATTACTTAGTCGTTTTTAACTATTGGGAGGTAATAATTTATTTTTAACTTTAAGCTTATGATTTTTATGTCAATATGTAATGAAAAAAAAGAACCTTGCTATTGTTGTTCTTACCAATAAAAACAAATAAAAAACGAGTTAATATACAAGTTAGTTAACGATAAATAGGATTTTTTAGCATAGTAAAAAAAGTGACGATTTATGCCTGAGAAGTTACTTTGGTATTATTAAATGTTGCAGGGGAATTAATGATTACAGCAGACATTTTTATAGTAATTGAGTCTGTTGTTTTTATTATTTATGCAATATTTGTAATAAATAACAACTTGTTAACTATTTTGGGTGCCCTCAATTTATTCGGCATAATGACTTCATTATTCTATGTTTTAACTTAAATAAAGAAGTTAGATTTATATTTTTAATTAGACTAGGTCTAATAAATATCCTGTTATCAAATCAATATGACTTTTGTAAGATTAAGTTTACAAAAGTGTGGAGGGTTCGTTTTTAAATTTTGTTTTACAAGCCTAGTAAATTATTTTAGTGCTGGAGTAATGAGAGTCAAAATGATAATTGACTATGGTATTTATTTAAAATGGAGTTAAAGAGAGTAGAAAAACATATAATTACATACATTGATGATATAAGACTGTTTATAACAATATAAAAAGGATATTAAATGAAAGGTGCAGGTGGAAGCTCAGGTGGTATAGGGCATTTTTTTATTGGTTTAATAATGATGTGTGGTGGTTTTTACATGCTGCTAAACGCAATTTCGGTGACCTCTAATTTTGGACTAAGTTCTCGCATTTATAGTGTTAATGCTTTAGGTGGCTTTGGCGTTACAGGTGGCATGGTTATGATCCCGTTTATTTTTGGTGTGGGTCTCATTTTTTATAACTCTAAAAATATTTTAGGTTGGGTGCTATCTCTAGGTTCATTAACCGCATTAATCTTTGGCGTTATATCGAGTGTTCGATTTAGTATGCGTACTATGACATCGTTTGACTTAATTGTGATTATAATTTTAGCGTTTGGTGGCTTAGGACTTTTTTTACGCTCACTTAAGTCTATTGATACTTGATATATTTATTTAAATATAAGCATATAAAATATGAGTATTAATAGCTAAAATTGGCGTTTAATACAGTAATTCCTCCTCGTTACTGTTTCATCAGTAATGTATTATTTAAAGAGATAAACGTGAATAACTCAATACAACTTAAATTAGTCGCAACGCATTTTTTAACACAAAGAGAAGAAAACCCTGCCGTTTCAGATCTTCCTAAAGAATTAATATTAGATTCTGTTGATGATGCATTAGAAGTTCAAAAATTAATGATTTATTTAAATAATCAAACGGTATATGGCTGGAAGTGTATGTTGCCGTTAGATGATGGGTCGATTATTTTAGCACCTCTTTTTCATGCACCTATAGAGTCAACAGAGAGTTGTAGCCTTTATACAAAAAATAATAAGGCGGTAATTGAGCCTGAAATTGCCTTTGTTTTAGATAAAGATTTAGACGGTAATAAAACGTATACCAATGAAGATGTAGATGCTGCTTTTGGTAAAGCACATCTTGCACTTGAACTGATTCAAAATAGGTTTTCGCAGGGATATGAGGCTACTTTTATTGAAAAACTTGCTGATGGATTATTTAATCAGGGTGTTTACCTCGGACCAGAAATTGATAAAGTAAAGGCATACGACGCAAGTGCTGTGAATATTGATATTAAGCAAGATGAGCAAGAGCTAAACCTAGCAGGAAAACACCCTGGTGGGCTTGCTCAATCTCCACTTTATTGGGCTATTAATTTTTTGTCTAGTAAAGGAATAACTTTAAAGGCTGGACAAGTGTTCATTACTGGATCTTATTGTGGCGTGGTTGAGCTAAATACTAATGAAAAAACTCATATAGCTTACGAAAACTTAGGTGCTTTTAACGTTACGTTTTTAGCTCGTTAGGCTCAATAGCTTATAAAGTTAAGAATAACTTAATGAAGGCGGTTACATACCGCCTTCATGTTAAAGCTAGTTATCTTTAGTTTTATATTTTTAATTTAAAACTAAATTATTCATGCCAAATGACACCACAAAATAGATAATAACTATTTTATAGATAAGTCGTATTTTAAAATAAGTGCATCTATATAACGAGTACGAAGTGTTTGCTGTTTTTCGTGATCGGCTCCATGGCTCAATGCGCGATTTAAAAGTTTCATGGCTGGGTGTAGTTGAGTACGTTCGTCTTGCTCTAAGCTCGCTTTAGTACGTAACTCTGTAATGTCGTCAACCACTAAACGCCCTATATCTACAGCAACTATTTCATCTATTAAGCCATTTTGTGTAAGTACACCGTACTTGCTACATAAAAACTGTTGCCATACCTGTTGTAAATGTTCTTCTATCTCGCACCCAAATAACTCTTCGTTAAACTCAAATCCTTGCTGTGCGAGCTTAGTTAGACTTGCTGTATATTGCTGTGCAAAGTAGTTAAATGCATGACTTGATGAGTCTATTTTTTGTTTTATAAGCCCTTGCCCCCAATTTACGCATCCGCGAGGGTAGTAATCATCGTATTCTTCACATTCATATAAACCAGAATATGAACTGCAGCTCATTTGATTTTTAATACAATAACTCGGTTTTGGGAAAATGCTCTGATCTTGCCAATGTTGAAGGGTATCTGCATCAATGTTTAATGCTTGGCATAGCTCATCGGTATGATAAAAATGAGTTGTTAAATAGTGAGATAAACGCATAAAGGCTCGCCTAATATTAAAAATACAAACACTGTTCATATGTACAGTTGTTTATTTTGTATTATCAATAACCTTAATACAAGTTATTTTATTGATAAATACGTCCTTACACCTCCAAATAGGTCTAAAAATATGGTACAAATAGCGCAAGTTTTATAAAGAATGATTTTTTATGCGCACCCTAGAACAAATTAAGCAAGCAAGCCTTATTACAGCAATTAAAACACCTTACTTAGCAAATGGTGAAATAGACCTCGCAACGTATGATCATCTTGTTGAGTTACAAATAACAGCAGGAGTTGACGGTATTGTTGTAGGTGGCACAACAGGTGAAGGCCAGTTAATGAACTGGGAAGAGCATTTAATGCTTATTGCGCATACTGCCAACAAATATAGCGATAAGCTAATTATAGTTGGTAATACAGGCAGTAATAATACCCGTGAAGCGATTAAAGCGACTAAATATGGTTTTGCTAGTGGTATGGATGCAGCACTGCAAATTAACCCATACTATGGACGTACGTCTATTGCGGGTGTAAAAGAGCACTTTAAGCGTGTGCTTGATATTGGACCTGCTTTTATCTACAACGTAGCAGGGCGCACAGGGCAAGATTTAACACCTGATATTATTGAGCCATTAGCAAAGCATGAGCACTTTATTGGCGTTAAAGAATGTGGCGGGAATGAACGTATTGCCCATTATGAACAACAAGGTATTGCGTGTTGGTCGGGTAATGATGATGAAAGTCACGATGCACGCCATACATACAAAGCGCATGGTGTGATTTCGGTTACTTCTAACTTAATACCAGGATTATTCCGTGAATTAATGGATACGCCAAATAATGAGTTAAACACATCGTTACAACCACTAATGAACTGGTTATTCTGTGAGCCTAACCCGATTGCTATTAATACAGCGTTGATGATGACAGGTGCAGTAAACCCAGTATTTAGATTGCCGTATTTACCACTTAGCAATGAGCAGCAAAAAGTAGGTTTGCCATTAATAAATCAGCTTAATCAAAGTGATGTAGTCGGTGGTAAAGCAAGTTGTATAGATATAGAAAATATAGCCTTACTTTCTTAATTATTAAGTAATTGATTTACTCTATTTATTAAAAGTCACCCAAAAGTGACTTTTATATTTTAAGCGATAGCTGAAAGTAACATTTTACTTAGTTTTGCTTCTTCTTCAGCAACTTGTTCAAGTTTTTTTGCAATATCGCCTAAGCTAATATCACCTCGCTTTTTACAATACTTTACGGCATCCATTGCAAATTCGCGCCATAAATCACCCACTAAAGTAGTGTGCTCAGCGCATTTATTAAGTGCAGGTATCTGGCATATATCAGCTGCTTGCTCTAAAAAGCTAGCATACATAAATCGAAAACCAGCTCCACCAGTGCCTATTTCTTCTTGCATACGTACAATGTGCGCTAAATAAAGACGAGCATACTTAGGTGTTTTTTTATCAAGCTGTCGTATTTGTTTTGCCATATGACGAATGCCTTTGAGACCAAAGTAAGGCAGTATTAATCCATTCATCATTTTTGCTGTTTTTTTGATTGCGGGTTTAATTACTTCATTAAGCTCAATATGCGATGGTGTGCTACGAATAACGTACATTAATCCTTTTGCTGCAAGTGCACCTTTTGCAAAACGTGCATTTTTTAAATCTTCTGCAGCACACGTTACCGGATACTCAAAAACAGGGTCGCTGATAAGATATTCGCCCTGAGAGTTTTTTCCGTAAACAATTAAGTTATGTGCATTAAAGTGAAAGCGCATGTCTTCAGGGAAGTAAGGGAGCCAATATACCGAGCTTTGTAAACCAACTAAGTTACCTTTAGCTAGTTCGTCATCGAGAGCTTGCATCCCATCTTGTGCATTTGAAAACTTACGAGTTTCTAATTCAATATTTAATTTTTTACATACCTTTTTAATAATTGTTTTGGGGGGCATGCGATAAGCAATTAATGGCATTCCACTAATTTTTACAAAAGGTAAGTAAGCAAAAGTAAGTGCTGAAGCAAGACCAAAAGCCATTGGCTCACTCATATCAATGCCTTTACTTTGTAAAAGCGTGGCAACTACACCCGTTTCACAATGTGAAGATTGTAGGTGGTTAATAGGTAAAATAATGTCAGGCATGAAGGATTCGTTATTGTGTGGGCAGTGAGAATAAAGCGTCACGACTAATTTTTAGTGTATCGCAATAGCGGCTAATTTTTTTATCAGATAGCGTTAAAAAAATAGCAGGGCGTAAATGACGGTTAATTTGCCATTGAAAAAAGCCACTGGCAGCAGCAAGGGTCGCCACATCAAAGCGCCTAGCTAGCATATGATAACCAAGCGAAGAAATTAACCCCGAATGCGCATCTGATAGAGCTTGGCTAGTTTGTTCGTTTAAATCATTTACCGCTAGCTGGGTTGCAAAGTTTTCGACTTCCCAGCCAGATGATTTAACACCATGATAATGACCGCTGTCGTCTACCGCGTAAAGTAACTTGTTTTGACCTTGATAGCTTTTGCTATTATCTTGAGGTACTTCATCTTTTTTCATAATGGGCTCTAAACTATTGGCTTACGACACTTAATTGCATAAATGCACTTGAAAAACGGCCGCTCTCAGGTACATAACATAATAGTTTTTGACCATTCATTAATTTTCCAGATTTGAAAAGCTCATCAAGCATAATAAAAATAGACGCAGAGCCAGTGTTGCCTTTTTCCGTTAGGTTAGTAAACCATTTGTCGTAAGGGATTTGAAAGTTGATATTATTTAACCCTTCAAATAAACGTTCACGAAAGTAACCCGATGAATAATGTGGTAAAAAGAAATCATAATCACAGGCTTTTATCGCGCGTTTTTTTATTATTTTACTGAGCGCATCTTCAACCGTAAATTTAACGATGTTTTCGTTAAGTAGTTTTACATCTTGCTTAACAGAAAGTATGGATTGTTGTTCACGTTCTTTAGAGTCGAAACGGGTCCAGCTTTTTAGTTCTCCATCTATCTTTTCTGCCCCAGCATACATACAAGCTTCAAGTTTATCTGCATAAGAAACAATATCAATCCAATCAATACGAAGTGATAAACCAGTAGGGTTAGCTTGATTGCTTAGTAATGCTGCCCCAGCACCGTCAGATAGCATCCAACGAAGGAAGTCTTTTTCAAAAGCAATTTCAGGTTTCTGATTGAGCATATCAACTTTATAATCGCTTTCGGCGGCAAAGTTTCTTGAATGCATTACATTAGATGCAAGCTCACTGGCAACGACAGCACTGTGCTCACTTTCACCAGCTTTAACATTTAAGTAAGCATATTTAAGGGCCGTCATTCCGCACAAACAAATGCCTGCAGTTGATATAACTTCAAGGCTCGGGTTTTTAAGCTCGCCATGGACCATTACACCGTGATTAGGCATGATCTGATCTGCCATAGAGGTACTCGCTACCAAAGAATCTAGCTGCTCTAATTGGGTACCCTCACTAGTAAATAAGCCTCTTACGGCTTCAGCTGCTAGTGATGCATTTGTGTAATTATATTCGCCAGTTTTCGGATCGATAGCGTAGTAACGGTTTTTTATTTGGTTACTGCGTAAAATAACAGGTTTAGCGCGCGAACGTTGCCCTCCAACTTCACCTAATACAACTTCCATTTCTTTATTACTAACAGGACTATTTGGTAAAACAGCATGTAAGTTATTTATGTATACAGCATTTTCCATAACGTAAAACTACTCTCCAGAAGGCTCAGCAAAATAGGCTTTTTGCTTTGCAATCTTTTTTCTTGTTAAAGGGGCAATTAATTTTTTTATTATTGCTGTAATTGGCACCACAGTAATAATTAAGGTGAGCAAAAATAGCACATAGATTATAAGCCCACAACTTCGACGCTTTGAGTGCATAGGTCCCAAAGCTGTTAGGATTTTACTCCAAATCTTAAAACTGTGTTGACCAACACGTTCACTGGCAATAAATCTCTCATTTACTTTAACTGCTCCTAATCCTTTTAATACAGAATGTTGAAGTTGTTGGGTATTAGGTAGATTATTAATTGATTTTTTAATTGCGATACCAAAGCGGCTAGCATCGATAATTTCTTTCTCAGCGATACCCGCTGCAGGCACCCACGACACAGGCTTTTTCTTTCCTGTAAACATCCAAAGTGGTGTTGCTAAAAAGCTAAAGCCAGTGCCACATTCGTCACTAAGTACCACGTTATCGATTAGGTTAGCATTTACATTTTTAAGTAGCTGTTTCATTTTTTCTTGTGCGCTTAACCACATACCACGACAACCAATAACGGTAATAACGGGTTTATTATTGAGTAGTTTATTTGCTTGTGGCGACTGCATAAATGATGAAACAGGAAGCGATGGAGATAAAAACCATACTTGATACGTTAAAATAATTAAGTCGTAATCGCTATGATCAGGCTCAACAACTTTCATTGGTTGTGGTGTCATTTTTACGCATTCAGGAAAAACATGAAAAAAGGTTAAAAAAGGCCAAGGAAATGGGTATTCTTTTTCAGGTTTTAAATTAAGGTAATCTACCGTAATTTCATCATCATTTTGCAGTGGTTTTACAATTGAATCTGCAATTTTGGTGAGTTGACCAGTTTGAGAATAATGAATAACGAGTACTTTGTGCATCCTTTTACCTTTTCTAACTTCCTAATAGTCGGCTATTATACCCAATATAAAAACTCAAACCACACTAAATTGGATGATTAACTGATGTATAAAATAGTTATTTTCGCTTTTACAGTACTATTTAGTTGTAAATTATTTGCTGTAGAGCAAGCCTATTCTCTTGATGTCTCGTTCGCCAAGTTTAGGCAGGTTGAAGGTCAATCACACTTTCAAGTTCTTGATTGCAGTAACACAGCTCTAGCATGGGACGATTTACCAGAGGTTCGAGCACAAAATTTTACAGTAACCAGTTACGAGCATAAAGTAACGATTAAAGAGTTACCTGAGGGTCATTATTGTTTACGTTTTTTTCAAGATCTAAATGCAAACGGTATACTTGATGTGTCGTCGAGTTCTATTCCTAAAGAACCTGTTGGGTTTTCGAATAACCCTAACTTAATGATGGGTTTGCCATCACCTGAAAATAGTATGTTTGATTTTACAAGTAGCAAAGCTATTAAAGTAAATGTTAATTATAAAAAACGCCGTTGAATTACGGCGTTATTAATTCATAAAACATGTTATTTGAGTTGCTTCTCAATTGCAGCTAAATCAATATCACCCGCTTTGTAATATGGACCATTACCGTCAACATCATCAGGGCAATGCTTTCGTACTGCTCGAATAGGGCTATTTTCTTCAGCTTCTTCAATTAGTGTTTTATAACGTCCGGTTGTGTCGGTTGCTAAACCTTTACACACCCATGCTAGAGTATCGAACTTGTGTTGCTCGCTAGTTTTATAATTTTGAGAAAAATATTCCGCAAGCGTGTCGCCTATTTTGTTAGAAGGTATGCCTGAAGATGTGTACTTTTGCGCAAGCAACTTAATTTCAGTTAGGTTTCCGCTAGCTATATCAAACAATATTTTATCGTCACCTTTAAGCGATGGGATATTTGATTGAGGGGCTTTTTTTTGTAAGTTTGATAAATCTACAGACCCAATTACAAATTGCTCAGTACTATCAGAAGGTAAGCGCTTTAATGATTTTTTTGCATATTTACGGATTTTTTTATGTGCATCGCTATTAACTATAGTAGAGAGTAAATCTCGGTAACGCGCATTTCCTGTCTCACCTAAAGCTCGACACGCCCATGCCATTGTATCTAATTGATAATCAGCCGCATCTAAGTAGTTTTTAGCCAGGTATTGGGCTAATACATCTAACACTTCAGGGTTACTGTTGTTGCTAGATACTATAGACTGAGCAGCTTGTTTTACTTGATTAATATTGCCTGAAATCAATCGGTCATAATCGATCTGCTCACTTGTTGTTAATGCAAATGCAGAACTTGATAATGCAGCTAAACTCAGGCCCACTAATAATGGCTTTAATGAAAACATAACGATTCCTTGTATAGAGGGAGTAAAAAAGAGTAATACTATATTGTTAATTTTTTAAATATAGCGCTCTGTAGTTGAAAGTTAATTAGTATAATAAACTTGTTAACTATCATAGCCATCACTTTGCTACACAACAAGATTTATTATTTATTTGTTTGTAAATCAAGCTTCTTCTATCGTTAATGTTAAAATATTGCAGTAAATTTTGCAGTCATAATTAAAGCTTGTTACTCTAGCGCGGTTTTGAGCCACTTTGTGTTGTTTTTATGTTATATAGCCATTTGTTTACGCCTTATCAGTTAGGTTCCACTACACTAAATAATCGTGTGGTAATGGGCTCTATGCACACAAATTTAGAAGAGTTACCTCAAGGTTTTGAGCGTTTAGCCGCTTTTTATGGTGAACGTGCTAGCGCAGGTGTTGGTTTGATTATTACCGGTGGTATCTCTCCAAACCAAGAAGGAATATTAGCGCCTAACCGCAGTGTTTTAGATTCTATAGATGGAGTTGAACAACATAAGTTAATTACAAAGGCTGTAAAAAAACACGATACAAAAATTTGTATGCAAATATTGCATGCGGGGCGTTATGGTTATCATTCTAAGCAAGTTGCCCCATCAGCTATTCAAGCATCTATAAGCCCTTACACCCCTGCAGAATTAACCCATCAACAAATAGAAAAACAAATAGATGATTTTGTGCAATGCGCCAAACTTGCTAAAGAAGCAGGGTACGATGGTGTCGAAATTATGGGCTCAGAAGGGTACTTAATAAATCAATTCATTGTGAAAGCGACTAACCATCGAGATGATCAATGGGGCGGATGTTATAAAAATCGTATTCGCTTTGCTGTTAATATTGTAAAACAAGTTCGCGCAACTCTAGGAAGCGACTTTATTGTAATATTTCGTTTGTCGTTGCTTGATTTAGTCGCAGACGGCAGTACTTTTGATGAAGTATTACAGTTGGCGCGTGAGCTCGAACATGCCGGCGTTGATATGCTTAATTCAGGCATTGGTTGGCACGAGTCGCGTATTCCGACTATTGCAACGAGTGTCCCAAGAGCGTTTTTTTCATCCTTAAGTCAACGGCTAAAAGCAGCAGTAACAGTGCCTGTTATTACAAGTAACAGAATTAACACTCCTGAGGTTGCAGAACAATTACTGCTTGACAAGCATGCAGACTTTATTTCAATGGCACGGCCTTTTTTAGCCGATAGTCAGTTTGTTGCAAAAGCGAAAGCGGGTAACTCTGATCAAATTAATACATGCATTGGTTGTAATCAGGCTTGTTTAGATAATATTTTTATTAACTTACCAGCCACGTGTATTGTTAATCCTCAGGCTTGTAATGAAACACTAATGCCCGTTACTAAAGCTAATAAGGTAAAACAAGTTGCTATAGTGGGTGGTGGCGCTGCAGGAATGGCTTGTGCTATTTATGCAGCAGAACGAGGTCATCGAGTTACTTTATTTGAAAGCGCATTAGAGCTAGGCGGGCAATTATTACTTGCCGCCAATGTACCTGGAAAAGAAGAGTTTAAAGAAACGTTACGTTATTTTAAAAGCCGTTTAAAAAATCTAAATGTAACAATTTGCTTAAATATATCAGTCAATTTAGCGGCTTTAACTCGCTTTGAACACTGCGTTATTGCTACTGGTGTCACAGGTTTAACCCCTGAAATAAAAGGTGTTGAATTACCAAATGTGATTAGTTATGAAACAGTGCTTAGCGCTAAAGTAAAGCTTGGAGAAAAAGTTGCAATAATTGGTGCTGGTGGAATCGGTTTTGATGTCGCTGCTTATATAGTTGCAATGAAAAATCGGTGTTTGAATATGGCCCCCTCAAACGCACGTTTTAGCGAGCAATGGGGTATTGACTTGAGCGTCGGCAATGCTGGTGGTATAAAAGAAAAACCTGCCAAATCAACGATATCAAATGAAGTGTATTTGCTACAACGTAAACTGCGTAAGCATGGTGCAGATTTGGGGAAAACGACAGGCTGGATACACCGAGAGCATTTAAAACAGCAGGGAGTAAAAATGCTTGCTGCTGTGAATTATCAAAAAATAGATGAACAAGGTTTGCATTTAAGTATACGTAACCGAGAACGAGTATTAAATGTGGATCATGTTGTAATTTGTAGTGGTCAGCAGTCAGTGTTGCCAGAGTATCATCAGCAACTAAACAGTTTAATGCCAGTTAGCTATATAGGTGGTGCGTTAAACTCTGAAAAATTAGACTTACAAAGAGCGATTGGCGATGCTTTTTCTGTTGCGCAAGGTTTATAGTTAGTTACGGCGTTCACTATTACTATAATTAAAAATATAAAGGAATAATTAATGTTACAGGGAAATGTATGACGCAGTTAATGCCTATTATGTTGGCGATAAAACAAGTGAGCTTTGGCTATAAAGCAAGTATGCCATTGAGTGTTGATAATATATCACTCAATCTTGTTCAAGGTAGCTGCACTGCTATTTTAGGTCCTAATGGGGCTGGGAAATCAACATTAATTTCATTAATGAGTGGTCTTTTAACTGCTCAAACAGGTCAAATTAGTTACCCTTTTTACTCACAGTACACGACCAAAAAAGCTATCGCGCAAAAAGTTGCTTTGGTACCGCAAGATTTTGCCTTTTATCATGAGCTTAGCGTGCACGATAATTTAGCTTTTTTTGTGTCCATAAGTGAAAAAAATCGCAGTTTACATTCAAACCATATTAAATCGGCTGTACGTGCATGCGGGCTTGATGATGTTATTAATAAAAAAGCGGGATCGTTGTCTGGTGGATATAAGCGTCGCTTGAATATTGCAATTGCTTTGAGCAAACAGCCAGACATTATATTTTTAGATGAGCCAACGGTAGGCATAGATCCATTATCGCGTGATGCAATAATTAATTTATTATTGGATTTAAAACAACAAGGTAAAACCTTAGTTTATACCTCTCATTTATTACATGAAGTTGAATTGCTTTGCGATGAAGTCGTATTTTTAAATAATGGTAAAGTCGTTGCAAATGAGCTTTTAAATAATCAAAAACCGTCTTTAAACTTCACTACTGTTAAGCCTTTATCTCCTACTCAAATAGCGCTTTTTACACAGCCGATAACCATTTTAGAAAATGGTGGGCATCAATTAAAAGTGAATAATAGCGAGCAGTTAGCATCAGCTTTTACAGTGCTTGCTAATTTAAGTCATGATATTAAAACACTGACATTTACAAATAGCCATATAGAGCAACTGTATCGAGACTTATTTTCGGAGTCATCATGTTAATCCATACGGTAAAAAAAGAAGCCAGATTAATTATAAATGACTTACACAGCTTAGCTGTATTATTACTCATGCCTATTGTATTTATGGTTATTATGACAATGGCAAGCAGTCAGTCGCAAAAAAATATACAAGCTAACCTTACTCTCAGTGTAATCGGGCAAGAGAATAGTGCGCATAGCAATATTTTAATCGCACTTTTAATTGCACAGGGTTTTACTATAGATAAAAATAATTCCGATAACAGATTAACAGTAGAGCCCGGTGTAGATAAACAAATTTTAATGCGCCAAGGTAATAACCAGTTACGGTTAGATATAAGTGACGAACTCGCGCCGCAAACGCGATTACTAATGACAGAGAAAGTCAAAGCAAGCTTGTCTCAATTAAAGCTCTATTTGTATATGCTTGATACAGGCGATTTATCTCAGGATTTGTCGTTAGCTGAGCAAATTAATCAAGTTGTTGCATCATCTGATGTAAGTTATTTATTAAAAAAGCCGCTAGCTAAAGCATTACACAACCCAGCGTTGAACAGTATTCCTGCCTGGTGGGTATTTGGTATTTATTTTATTGTTTTGCCTATTTCGCTCACTTTTATTAATGAGCGTAATAATGGCACTTTGGTTAGATTAAAAACGTATCCAATTAGTATGGCTCGCTATTTTTATAACAAAGCGTGTGCTTATGTAATCGTAAGCCTTATACAAGGCTGTTTACTTGCAATCATTGGTTGTATTGCAATTCCCTATTTTTTGAATCTACCTGTGCTACCACTGTATGGCTTATTGCTTAGTATATTTACATTTATAACCGTTAGTTTTACTGCAATTGCCTTTGCTTTATTATTAGCAAGTATGGTGTCGAGTTATGAGCAAGCTATTGTTGTGGGTGGTGGCGTAAATATAATTTTAGCTGCGTTAAGTGGCTTTATGGTGCCGCTTGAAATTATGCCAGATAATTTAGCCGCGCTGGCAAATGGGTCGCCAATGTTTTGGTCAGCTCAACTATTACGACAACTGATGAGCAAATCAGTTGATCACATTTTTTGGCAATATACGGCATCGCTTTGGGGTTTTTCATTGTTATGCTTTGTTGCTGCACTATATATATTTAATAAAAAAATGAGGAATTTGACATGGAATTAGCCGAATTAAAACTACAGTTAAAACAATTAATTATTACTGAATGTGATAAAGAAGATGATTTTGAGCCCGCTGATATTATTGACTCAGAGCTATTGTTTGGAAGTAAATCACGCATCAACTTAGACTCGTTAGATGCTTTACAACTCTCATTAGTATTAAAACAGAACTTTGGTATTAAAGTTGAAGGCTCTAAAGAAACGCGTAAACATTTACAGTCTATAGATACAATTGCCGACTTTATTATTCAAGAGCGTGCTAAGTAATGAATAAACGGGATGTATATTTAAATGCCAGCGAGGTGCTATCGGCACCATTAAGTAATAAAATAAGTAGTGTTGTTAACACTATTGAAAATGAGAGTGTGGCATTTAAATCATTCCGAGAAGAAATAAATTGTAGCGATTTTACGAGTATTTTAAGTTATTTTGATGCTGTTCTATATCCTCTTTTTAAAAAGTTGAATTTATTAGCTAGTGATTTAGCAAAAACTAATTTGTTTTTAGGATCTACTTCTTTAGATATCAGTGCTGTGAAAGTAGGGGATGAAGATAAGCTATGGCTATCTAAAACAGATAAAATTAGCCAAGCATTAGTAAAACGCTACGGTTTAAATGAATTGGAATTTACCTTTAGTACAGCATGTACAGCAAGTGCTAATGCATGCTTGTATGCTTCGCGTTTAATAAGTACCGGAAAAATTGAACATGCACTGGTTATAGGTTGCGAATTTTATAACCCTTTAACCGTTGAAGGCTTTAAATCATTAGATTTAATTAGTAAAACAGAATTAATTGCATTTGCTAAAGGTCGTTCTGGTTTAATTTTAGGGGAGGGAGTTGCAGCCCTTTATTTATCATCTATCCCTACTGCGCAATGTACTCTCAAAATGCTGGGTGGTGCATCGTCATGCGATACTTATAGTTTAACAATGACTCAGGAAGACGGAAGTCATATTGCACAAGTTATTAATGATTGTTTATTACAGGCAAATATCCAAAGTGATAATATAGATCTAATTAAAGTGCATGGTACCGCTACGCTTGGGAATGATGAAGCAGAGTGTAATGCTTTAACTGCATTATTTAATACATCAGAAATAACTCAGAGTCCTCCTATTATTGCTTTCAAACCTTTTACAGGGCACACGTTAGGAGCATGTGGTGCAATTGAAATTGCATTATTTGCTGATTGTTTAAGTAAAAAATCGTACACCCCGCCAGATTATATAAGTAACAATAACGATTTAATGTGGCCTTTTTATAAAGGAAATGATTTTTCACAAGTGAACACTGTATTATTTAATTACTTTGGTTTTGGCGGTAATAATGCGGCTTTGGTTTTTCAGCGTTATAGGGGTACTGAATGAAAGAAGTCGGCAGTAGTTATTTAAGTTTTGAAAAAAAGCTAGATGTAAAAAGCTTAAGGCAACTCGTAAAACAAGAAACAGGTTTACAGGTTCGTAGAATGGACTCTTTTACATTAATTGCGTTACTTGCAGTATACCGTGCTAAAGGAAATATTGAGCTCAGTGAAAATAGTGGTTTATATAGTTGCGCCGATTACTTTTCAAGTGATTCAATGCAATCGATGTTAATTGATGTGGACCAAAGTAATCCTATAAAACCATTAAGTTTTGTTGCAAGTGTTGGCAATGCTGCAAATTATTATATAGCCAATACCTATGCGATTGATGGCCCAAATGTTTTTATAGGCAGCAGTAAGCAAGCAATAGAAAAAAATGAGTTGCTAGCTGAAACCGACATGAGCTTAGGGTTGATTGAATGTGCTATTTTACTAGTTTGGCAAGAAGATGAAAACCAACGGGAATGTTGGGCGAAAATAATCAAAAATGATGGTTTTTTCGGCGAACGTGGTGTTATATGAGAGTTTTCCTTGAATCAAAACAAGTGCGACTGTAGAATCTAGCCTCTTTTTGTCACCACTGCTGTAATAGGGATTATTACATTGAAATTTATTATCAAAAAATGCATCGCTTGGGGCGACGGGAAAACAAATTTTGAGGATTGGCAATCATTCTCAAACGGAACAATAGTAAACCCACAAACGTTAACGCTTCCTGAATTAAAACAGATACCTGCAATGCAGCGAAGACGTTTAAGTGCATTTGCTAAACTGACACTTCACTGTGCTTTAGAGGCAAGTGAAGCATTTCAGCATGACATCCCTAGTGTATTTTCTTCTCGCCATGGCGACCTACACAAGACAACTAAATTAATTGCAGATGTTGCAAGTAAAGATACGCTCTCTCCAACTAACTTTGCATTATCGGTTCATAATGCTGTGGGTGGTTTATTTAGTATTTATGCTGGAAATAAAGCTCCACTTTGCGCTATGTCCGCCGGCGAGGATAGTTTTTTTATGGGATTAGTAGATGCTGTAGCAAAGCTAAAAACTCGTAGCTATGAGCGTATTTTATATGTATATAGTGACCAAGCTGTACCTGAACATTACCAACCTTATGTACAACAAAAACCTGACAATATAGCAGTAGGGTTACTTATTGAACCGTGTGAAAATAGCAACGGTTTTGAGTTAAAATGCACTGGTCATCATCAAGTAAAAGAAAGCGAAACACCTAATTTACAAGCTCTTGATTTTTTAAAGTTTTATTTTTCAAAAAATAATAAGTTAGAAATAAATTCAAAAAGATATCAATGGCAACTATCGCGCTAATGAAAACTCAATTGATAAAAGCATACCGTATTATTGCAACAGGCAGTGCCTTTGCACTGTTTAGTACTGGTGGTTTGGCATTATCTGTTATTATTTTTTCAATTCAACGACTTATTTATCGTGATATAAATAAACGAAATCAAGCTGCGCGTACTGCTGTGCATTATTCATTTAAATTTTTTGTTGGTTATATGCGCCTAGTTGGCATATTACGCTTGGATATAGATAAGCTCGATGCAATAAAACGGGCGAAAGGGCAGTTAATAATAGCTAATCATCCATCTTTAATTGATGTTGTTGTTCTTATTTCTATTGTGCGCCATGCAGACTGTGTTGTTAAAGCTGATCTATGGAAAAACCCTTTTCTAAAAGGTGTAGTTAAAGCCACTGGTTATATCAATAATGATGCTGAGCCAGATTACTTTTTAGGGCAATGCAAAAAAAGCTTTGCAAGTGGAAACAACCTTATAGTGTTCCCTGAAGGAACTCGAAGTATACCAGGTAAACCTTGGCATTTTAAACGAGGGGCAGGCAACATTGCGCTTCGAACTCAAGTCGATATTTTACCAATCTTAATTGACGTAAACCCAATAACATTAACCAAAGGACAAAAGTGGTATCAGGTAACTGATCGCCGTTTTACCTTTAAGATGCGTGTTTTACCACCTTATTTGATTGCGCCTTATATACAAGACGACCAGATAACTAATTCGGTACGCAAACTAACACGCGATTTACAAGCTTATCTTAACGAGGAAAAATTAAAATATGAGTGACTTAAGCACTGAAGTTAAACAACTAATTATAGAAACTTTAGATTTAGAAGATATTGAAGCCGCAGACATTAATGATGATGAAGCACTTTTTGTTGATGGTTTAGGCTTAGATTCAATTGATGCACTTGAGTTGGGTGTCGCAATTAAAAAAGCATACGATGTGAAAATTGATGGAAATACCGATGATAGTAAAAAGCATTTTTACTCGGTTAAAACTTTATGTGATTTTATAGCTGCAACAAAGGCGTAACTTACTGCGTTTTTTAAAGCGATACAGTGTTTGGATATATATATATGAATAATGAAAACATGAAAAATGGCGACCAAATTTTTGCTATGCTTAGCGATATTTTACAGGAATATTTTGAAATAGAGCTTGAGGATATTACCCGCACAGCCAGTTTATATGAAGATTTAGATCTTGATAGTATTGATGCCGTAGATTTGGTTGTAAAATTACGCGAACAAACAGGTAAAAAAATAGAACCTGATGACTTTAAACAAGTTCGTACTGTACAAGATGTAATTGATGCAATTGAAAAGCTAATGGTTGTTGAGGCTTAATGAAAAAGGCGTTGTTAGCTGGGTTGTTATTAACTTATCCTTTTGCGGTATATTTTGGCTTACAGTACAGCGAACCGGTAATTATTGGTGGTGTTTTTGTTGCCGTTTTACTGCTAAGGCATTGGTTGGTTAAAGACAGTAAAGCAACAATTCCTCATTTAAAAATTATGACTGCATGCGGGTGTGGGTTATTACTTTTTGCTACTTTTGCAAATTCAGCATTAGCGTTAAAGTTTTACCCTGTTGTTATTAGTTGCTGCTTTTTAGCTGTGTTTGCTTATTCACTATATAGACCCCCAAGTGTAATTGAAATTATTGCAGGCAAATTTGAAACCCTAGATGAACATGGAAAGCGTTACACACGATCAGTAACTAAAGTGTGGTGTGTGTTTTTTATATTGAATGGTTTTATTGCGACTGTAACCGTATTTCACCCAAATCCAAAAGTATGGCTTACCTATAATGGCTTGATTTCGTATCTGCTGATGGGGTTATTAATGATCATAGAATTGATTGTAAGAAAATGGCAAAAGGCAAAAAATAAATCGAATGAAGTGGCCAAATAATAATAACTATTTTTATGGTGAGAACCATGACTTTACAACTTGGCGTGAGCAGGTTAACGGGCACGCTAAAAAGTTTTCTAAGCAACCTGAAATTACGTGGTTGCTTTTTGATGCTGATAGCTACCAGTTTAGCGTATTGTTTTTTGCTTTATTAGTGGCAAAAAAGTCAATTGTTTTGCCCCAAAATGGACAACCTGCCCAGCTCACGCAATGCTTAAGCTATGCCGATGCATTTTGTGGTGATGCTAGCTTATCATCTGCTGACTTCACATTTACACCAGATTTAAGAAGTAGCACTACAGCTGAGCTTGATATTAACGAGCTTACACGTATTCGCTTTTTTACATCGGGTTCGAGTGGACAACCTAAAGCGGTAGATAAAACGTTTAAGCAATTAGTTTTAGAACTTGATGTACTTGAAGAACAATTTGGCGGGCAAATTGTAAATACGACTTTGGTTGCTACTGTGTCGCATCAACACATTTATGGATTGTTATTTAAAGTACTTTGGCCTCTATACTCTGGTCGAAATGTTTGTTTTAGTAGCTTTGAATACCCAGAGCATTTACTTTCGTTTATTGAAAATACAGCTAAAAGTGACATTACCTTAATTAGTAGCCCAGCTTACTATCATCGATTGGTTCAAGATAACGTATTAGTATCTGTTAAAGATAAATTACGCTGCTGTTTTTCATCTGGTGGACCACTACAATCAGTTGCTGCTAATTTACTAAGCGAGCAGTTTGGTTATGCACCGGTTGAAGTGCTTGGAAGTACTGAAACTGGCGGAATAGCTTGGCGTCAACAAAGTGAGTCTATAATCTGGCAAGCATTTACGCCTATAAAAATAAAAACGGATGACTTACAAAGACTTATTATCTCATCGCCTTATGTTGATCAGCGTCAGTGGTATCAAACAGATGATAGAGCGCAATTAACCAACAGTAATCAGTTTTCCTTATTAGGTCGAGCAGATCGCATTGTTAAAATTGAAGAAAAACGTTGTTCATTAGATGAGATAACACAAAAGATAAATCAATACACTTTGGTTAACGAATGCTATGTATTACTTCTTGAAAGTGAGCAGCAAAACAAACGAAGTGAAATTGCCGCAGTATTAGTGCTAACCCAAGAGGGTGAAGCTGTATTGGCAGAGCACGGTAAATTTAAGTTTTCACAGGCTCTTAAGAGTCATTTAAAAGCATTTTTTGAACCTTTAGTGATACCACGTAAGTTTCGTTATTTGTCGGCATTGCCTTATAACACGCAAGGTAAACTCGAAAAAATGCAATTGGAGAAAATGTTTGACTGATTTTGTATATAAACCTATTTGTGAAGTAATAGAACAAAGCCCTGAACATGTGCTTTTGCGTTTGAAAATACCAGAAAACCTATTTTATTTTCAAGGTCACTTTGCGCTAGCACCAATTTTACCCGGTGTAGCTCAACTTGATTGGGTGATGCATTATTTGACTAAATATTTGAATGTAGATTGCCAAAAAGCAATTTCAGTTGATGCATTAAAGTTTCAGATTATAGTTAAACCAAATTACGAAGTAGATTTATTATTAAAACAAATTAAAAATACTAAATTTAGCTTTAGTTACAGCTCAGAGCATGGGCAGCATGCATCAGGCAAAGTAGTGCTAAATGATGAATAAGAGTGCTTTATAATGTCGAGTAAATATGGATTTGTCATCCCAAATTACAATCACGATTTAGTGATTCACGATACGATATCTGCTTTAGTTGATTTTAATCTACCTATTATATTGGTTGATGATGGAAGCAACGAACAAACGCAAAATGTGCTTGAAGAAATAGATGCAGAGTTTGCTTTGGTTACATTGGTACGTCGCATTGAAAATGGTGGCAAAGGAGCCGCTGTACAAACGGGTCTTGTTCATGCGCATCAAGCAGGTTGGAGTCATGCAATTCAAATTGATGCTGATGGTCAACACGACTTAAACGATGTAGACCAACTTGTTGCACGCTCTAAGCTTTACCCTAAAGCATTAGTGAGTGGGCAACCTATCTACGATGAGTCAATATCAAAAGGACGTTATTATGGACGTTTTATTACTCATTTTTGGGTTTATATAGAAACGTTATCGTTTGCATTAAAGGACACTATGTGTGGCTTTCGTGTATATCCGTTAGATGCTTATATAACGCTTATAAATAGTACTCGTTTGGGCAATAAAATGGATTTTGATATAGAGGTAATGGTAAAGCTTTATTGGCAAGGTACGCCTGTTGAATTTATCAAAACTAAAGTTCATTACCCAGAGAATGGGGTATCACACTTTAATGTGTGGGACGATAACGTGTTAATTTCAAAAATGCATACGAGACTCTTTTTTGGCATGTTGTGGCGTTTACCACGTTTAATTGTAAACAAATTTAAATAGAGGGATTTATTGCGTGTCAGAGCAAAAAAAAGCACCACATAACGACGTTGATAAACCATTTCATTGGTCACAATTAAAAGAACGCGGTTCTATGCTGGGTATCGAAGTATTGGTATTTATATACAAGGTATTTGGTAAGTGGCTGTTTAAAATAGTTTTAACACCAGTTATGTTTTATTTTTACGTTACAGGTCGTTTATCTCGTCAAGCTATTTGGCATTATTTAGATAATCTTAATGTCAGTATGGGTGAGGATAAACGCACTGGTTGGGCGCGATTTAAACAAGGTTTTAAGTTGTACTTCTCGTTTGGTATGGCAATTTTAGATAAATTTGATGCTTGGCTTGGTAAAGTAAATATTAAAGATTTAGAAATTGCTACACCAGAAGGTTATCAGCAATTACTAGAGGCTAAAGGCGCTGTTATTTTTAGTGCTCATTTAGGTAATATGGAAATTTGTCGTGCTATTTTTAGCATGGGAGATAACAAACGACCGCTTAACGTGATTACTTATAATGAGCATACACCTTCATTTAATAATTTTTTAAAGAAAGTTAACCAAGATGCGGCCATTAATTTTATTCATATCAATAACTTTGGTCCAGATGATACAATTAAATTAAAGCAAAAGTTAGACGACGGTGAAGCCGTAATTATTTTTGCTGACCGTACATCGGTTAATAACCCAAATAGTGTACATCATGTGCCGTTTTTAGGAGAAGATGCTCCGTTTGCTGTAGGTCCATTTGCTCTTGCAAATATTATGGAATGCCCTGTATTTTTAATGTTTTGTATTAATGAGCAAGGACGTTATAAAACGTACATTGAAAAATTTGCAGACCCTATCAAGGTTAAACGTAAAGAGCGTCAAGCGTATTTTCAGTTAATGGCTACTAAGTTCGCACAACGACTCGAGTTTTATTGTAAAAAAGCGCCGTATCAATGGTACAATTTTTTTAATTTTTGGCCAAAAGCCACAGACAAAGATTCAAAGCCTAGCTAAATATCTGGAGAAGTAGTAAATGGAAAGTAATACATCAAGTCACCTATTATTTGGTGCAGGCCGTTTAACAATTGAAGACATTATCAGTGTTGTAAAAGATAAGCGCGGAGTTGCGCTTTCTGGTGATAGTCACTTTGCAAAAAAAATTGATTCTGCCGTCGCTTTTTTAGATAAGCTATTAGCTGAAGAAGGTCATATATACGGTGTAACAACCGGTTACGGTGATTCATGCACCGTTGAAATTCCTTTGTCACTCGTTAATGAACTGCCAATACACCTAACGCGTTTTCATGGTTGTGGCTTGGGTGATTTTTTTACGCCAGAGCAAGGTAAGCTTATTTTAGCAAGTCGTTTGGCGTCTTTGTCACAAGGTTATTCCGGTGTAAGTTGGGATTTACTTAAATTATTAGTTGAGATGATCAACCGCGATATTATTCCTGTTATTCCACAAGAAGGATCAGTAGGCGCAAGTGGTGATTTAACACCTCTGTCATATGTTGCTGGTAGCTTAATTGGTGAGCGTGATACGTACTATAAAGATCAGGTTGTTAATTCATTAGACGCATTTTCTGCTGAGGGTTTAAAAGCAATTACGTTACGCCCTAAAGAGGGTCTGGCTATTATGAATGGCACAGCCGTTATGACGGCGCTAGCATGTCAGGCATTCGACCGCTCTGAGTATGCGAGTCGTTTAATGACTCGTATAACTGCGCTTGCAAGTATTGCGCTCAAAGGTAATAGCAATCACTTTGATGATATTTTATTTAGTGTTAAGCCACATATCGGTCAGCAAAATGTTGCTAAACGTATTCAGCATGACTTAAACCATGTTGAGCACCCTCGTAATTCAGACCGCTTACAAGATCGCTACTCTATTCGATGTGCTCCGCACGTCATAGGTGTGCTTGAAGATAGCCTACCGTGGTTAAGAAATATGATTGAAAATGAACTTAACAGTGCTAACGATAATCCTATTATTGATGGTATTGGCGAGCATGTTTTACATGGAGGTCATTTTTACGGTGGGCATATTGCAATGGCCATGGACTCGATGAAAAACTGTGTGGCAAATTTAGCTGATTTAGCAGATCGACAAATTGCGACTATGGTTGATGTTAAAATGAATAATGGTTTGCCATCTAATTTAAGTGCAGCTTCAAGTGAACGTCACTTTATAAACCATGGTTTTAAAGCGATTCAGATTGGCTGTTCTGCCTGGACTGCTGAAGCACTTAAATTAACGATGCCAGCCAGTGTGTTTTCACGCTCTACAGAGTGTCATAACCAAGATAAAGTGAGTATGGGGACCATTGCTGCACGCGACTGTTTACGTATTTTACAATTAACAGAACAAGTACTCGCGGCAACTTTACTTGCTGCTGTGCAAGGTGTTCGAATACGTATTTTAAATAATGAAATTGATGCTTCTGCGTTAAACCCTGAAATTACTGCAATGATTGATGATGTAGCAAGTTTCTTTGATTTATTAGAAGAAGATCGCCCAACAGATATGATATTACGTCAAACGATTGAGTATATTCAAACTCAACGTTGGGCACTTTATCAAAATAGCTAAAGGTAAATAATGAAAAAATCCAAAGCAATTGTTAGTGCCTCCATAGATATGGTGGTGCCATTTTATGATTTAGACCCAATGCGAATTGTGTGGCATGGTAACTATGTAAAATACATAGAAGATGCCCGTTGCGCATTGCTAGATAAAATTGGTTATAACTATAATGCGATGGAAGAGTCAGGCTTTATGTGGCCGATTGTTGATATGCGATTAAAGTATGTTGCATCGGCTGTATTTGGATCTCGTATACGTATTCACGCCTCTTTGGTTGAATTTGAGATGCGGATTAAAATTGATTACCGTATTGAATGCCTTGATACAGATAAGGTTCTGACCAAAGCTTATACGATACAAGTTGCGATGGACTTACATACTCAAGAGCTCCAATTTGAATCGCCAAGTATATTTACTGATAAAGTGATGGTTTATGTTGAATAAACTGGCTTTAGTATTTTTATTTTTTTTTAGTACGCACGCTGCAGCTAATGACTTTAGTCGCTTTAAAGTATCGCAGGGTAAAGGACAGTTTAGCCAAGCTAAACATTTTACATTTTTAAAGCGGGCGATTAAATCGCAAGGTGAATTTGTTATTTATGATCAACATGTTTACTGGCACACCATATCACCGGTTAGCAGTGAAATGCTGTTACTGCCTAGTGGGATTTATCGTCGCTTAGAAACATCAAAAGAATATGAAACGCTTACTCAAGATAAGCAAATAAATAGTTTACTTGCAAAGCTCCTTAGTGGGCAAATTAATGAAAGTGATTGGAACATAACCGCTTTAGACAATGAATATTGTTATAACTTAATACCAAAACTTAAAGACGTTGCTGCATTATTTACCAATGTTAACTTGTGTGCACTTGATGAAAGTCAACGCAGTATAGTATTAACAGACCAGCAGAATAATAAAACAGAGATAATTATGGTATTTACCAGCAAGGAGCTGACTCAAAATGACATGGATGTCGTTAAACTCACGCACTAAGTTACTCCTTTGGGGATTACAACTACTTATTTTACTCGCTGGTTTAAGTTATTTATGGCTATTTAAGCCTTTTGCTATTGTGGCAGATATTAACCAGATATTTACGGTGGAACAAAGTGAGGATGTGCGATTAGTGAGTGATAAAGTTGAGCAGCAACTGTTGCGTCAACACGTCATGCTTGTTGGTCATAAAAAGCGTAGCAACGCGATAAAGTACGCAGAGCAAGCTGCATTTGCGCTAAGGGATATTAATGGTATTGAAGTTAATATTCATTTTGGAGCACTTCCAGAACTGCAATCTGTAGTTAAGGATTACCTACCTTATAAATATGCATTTCTGAGTGAAAAGTATAAACAGCTATTACAAAACAAAAATTCAGATGCTGTGTTTAATTATCAATTTAGTTTATTAAATGAAATGGGGTCGCCGTGGGTGGCAGCAACATTAGCTTCTGATCCTAATTTGGGTTTAGCTGATTTTTTTAATCAACAATACGCCCCCTCAATGAAGCTTAAAAACTACCAAGGTTATCTTATTGCTCAAGATGAGATAAAAAACGGTCGTTCTGACGATAAAATTTACTATGTGCTTATTAATTTTGTTAGTTCTGATACTGGCTTAGATTTAAATATAGCCAAAGACATAGCTGCAAAAGTTAACGATATAAAAAGACAAAATGACGAAAAAAAATCCGGTGTACATTATCTTGTTACCGGAGCCGCATTTTTTACCGCTGACGCAAGTATGACGGCTCAGAACGAGATGACTGTATTTGGCAGTATTTCCATTATTGCTACTTTATTGTTGATTTTGGTTGTTTATAGAAGCACGTTAAGTATTTTTTGTACGTTATTTGTCATCTCTATAAGTATGCTTTACGGTTATAGTGCATTACGTTTATTTTTTACTGAAGTAAATATATTAACGTTGGTATTTGCAGTTACATTAATTGGTATTGCTGCTGATTATAGTTTTCATGCATTGAGCGAATTACGCTTTAGTAAAGTTGACAGGTTTAACCCCTTACTCAGTATTCGTTCGTCACTTTTATTGGGTTTTATTACGACAACAGTCGGTTATTTAATTTTAGTATTTACACCTTTAGTATTATTTAAGCAAATTGCCGTATTTACTATGGCTGGTTTATTAGGGGCTTTGCTTACGGTATTACTTGTTTACCCAAGTATTGTTGGTTTTATTGTAAAAAAACCAAGCGTAATTCCTCACTTTGTTACTCAACTTAATAATTGGCAAAAAGCACTCCTTAAAAAACGCTTAAACTATTGGTGGCAGGCTGGTTTTTTAGTTATAGCGATAGTAGCTTTAAGTATGGTTAATAATGTTGATGATCCGCGTACGTTTTATAAAAGCTCAGCTAGCTTAGTGACTCAACAACAGAAAATTTCAGAAATATTAAATGCACAATGGGACAGCCCATATATTTTAGTGGCGGGGGATTCTTCTCAGCAAACATTGGAACGCTCTGAACAATTAGCTGAAGACTTAAGCCAACTAAAGCAAAATAATGCCTTTTCCAAATATTCAAGTATCAGCCAGTGGTTGCCTTCAATTGCTATGCAGAAAAAGTCGCAAGCGTTAATGTTGCAAGCCGAAAATGACGGTTTGTTTAATCAATTAAAAGCTTTATTAGAATTATCAGAAACGCAAAATAATACAGAACTAAGCCAGTTAAATTTTCGGACGTGGCAAAAAAGTCAAATATCCCACTTATTTACAGATCAATGGGTCGAAATTAATAATCGTTATTACAGTATTATTAAGTTGCAAGGTATTAACGATCCAAAGATGCTCGAAAGGACCTTAAATAACTACAAAGATGTTTTTTTTGTTGATAAAGTATTAGCTGTAAGTGAGCAGGTAGGTTTGTTTAGGCATCATTTGGTTTTAATTTATATTTTTGCACTTGGTGCTGCAATGCTTGTTTTTTGGCTACGGTACGGATTGCTTAATGCGTTTATTGCCGTAAGCCGACCGGCAATTGCTATGGTAATAGCACTTGTTATTAGTGCATGGTTTTTTGACAGCTTAAGTGTGTTTAATTATGTAGCGGGGATACTCATTTTGGCATTGGGTTTAGACTACTGCGTATTTTATGCTGAGCATGGTCTTTGTGAAAAAATAACATTAACCACGCTCATCTCAGCTTTAAGTTCTTTATTTGTATTTGCAATTTTAATTGTTAGCTCAACACCCGCGGTGAGCCAATTTGGTTTCACTGTATTTATAGGTGTTGTTATGGTGTTCATTATGGCCCCGCGCCTTACTCTTGTATCGAAAAGGAATATTTAATGATATCAACTGATTTTGATGTAACTATAATTGGTGCTGGTCCGTCAGGAACAGTTGCTGCGTGTTTATTAATGCAGCATGGTTTAAGTGTATGTTTAGTAGAGCGAGATGAGTTTCCTCGTTTTTCTATTGGTGAGAGCTTATTACCACAATCAATGGACTACTTACGCCAAGCAAATATGCTCGATACCTTATTTGAAAATGCTGAAAAACTGGGTTTCCAATTTAAAAACGGCGCTGCATTTTACCGAAGTGGTCATCATACGAATTTTAATTTTGAAGAAAAATTTAGTGAAGGTCCTGGCACAACGTATCAAGTAAAACGAGCTGAGTTTGATAATTTATTAGCTCAAGAAGCAATTAATCAAGGAGCTGAAATTCGCTTTGGGAACCGTGTTACAAACTTCACAACTAACGAAAATGGTACGTGCATTGACATTACTAATTTAAAAACGGAGCAACAAAGTAAAATAACAGCCCGCTTCACTTTAGATGGTAGTGGATTTGGTCGAGTTCTTCCTCGTTTATTAGATTTAGAAGAAGCGAGTGAGTTATCACCTCGTAAAGCCGTATTTACACATTTTAAAGATAATATAGATTGTCCTAAATTTGATCGTAATAAAATACTTATTACAGTTCACCCAGATATTCCTGACGTGTGGTATTGGCTTATCCCATTTAGTGACAGTACGGTGAGCGTAGGCGTTGTGGGTGAAACCGCACAGATAGAAAATCCAGATATGAGCCTTGAGCAAATATTACTTAAGTTTATTAATGAAGATGATAACTTATCATCATTGTTAGCTGATGCTGAAATAATTGCTCCTGTTCGCACTATTGGCGGTTACTCAGCAAATGTAAAACAGTTACATGGTGATAAATTTGCGTTATTGGGCAATGCAGGTGAATTTTTAGATCCCGTATTTTCTTCTGGGGTAACAATTGCACTTCGTTCTGCGGTACAGGCATCTGAACTTGTGGTTAAACAATTACAAGGTGAGACTGTTGATTGGAAAAATGAATATGAAATACCACTGCGTGAAGGGATCACTGTATTCAAATACTTTGTGAACTCTTGGTATGATACGAGTTTACAATCAGTTATCTTTTTTGCAGATGGTCAGCCTGATGTAAAAGCAATGGTCTGCTCCATTTTAGCGGGTTATGCATGGGATAAAAAAAATCCGTTCGTTAAAAACACTAAACGAGGTCTCAATATTTTAGAAAAAATATGTGACTCTGAAATGGCTGATAACGATGCTGCTGTTGTATAAGTATGTTGCTTAATAAAAGTATTAAAGCGGTATTTATTATCATTTTTATAGTGTTTTTAAATGCTTGCCAGATTACTCATAAACCAAAATTTGATACTGCATTGTTTGAGTTAATGCCAATACCTAATGAAATGGTTGGCAAAGGCTGGCTTGAGAAATTTCAATTTTCAGGTGTTGTTGAGCAGTCAATGCTAGTGTCTACTGAATTTTCTGAGGAAATGATCAACGTTGCAGCATTGAGTTTTGAAGGTGTTCCACTATCTCAGTTGCAATTTAATACCCTCACGGAGCAGTTAACAACGACTAATTCGTTAGAAGTTGACCTTGACGGGAAAAAAATTATTTATGATATGCAAAGTGCATTTTGGCCATTAGCACTACTTAAACAACATATGTGTAAAAACTGCCAAGTAACACAAGCTGCTATTGCAGGGCAACTAACACGTCGTTTTTATCGAGGCGATACATTAATTCGTGAAGTTATATATAATGCCTCACAGACTCAACTTATTGAGAACGAGCAGAATTATCGCTTAACTATAGAAAGATTAGAAGAATATTAATATGCAACAACCGCTATTTATTAGCCATTACGCCATGATAAATGCACTAGGGTGTGATAATCAAAGTATAAAACGTAACTTACTTGCAGGCAGTCAAGAGGGTATTGTTATCAACAATACTTTATTTGACGAAGGTCCTATTTATGTTGGCGCTGTGGATGCAGAGTTACCCGAGTTAACTGACCGACCTCTTGAGTTTCAAACTCGAAATAATCAATTGGCAGCACATGCACTTGAGCAATTAAGAGAGCCCGTTACTGAGCTTAAAAAACAATATGGTGCACAGCGAATTGCAGTTATTGTTGGTACAAGTACATCAGGTATTGCCCAAGGTGAACAAGCAATGAAAACTCAACAGCGGGATGGTCTTTTTCCGAGTGAGTATCATTACCAGCAACAAGAGATGGATAATCTAGCGCAATTTATTCAAAGTGAGCTGGGTTTAGAAGGCGTTGCTTTTACGTTATCTACAGCATGTTCATCAAGCTCTAAAGCATTTGCGACAGCGCAAGAAATGATAGCTTGTGAATTAGCCGATGCTGCAATTGTAGGTGGTGTAGATAGCCTGTGTGGGATGACGGTAAATGGTTTTCATGCTTTAGCATCAACATCTGCAGGTATATCAAACCCATCAAGCAAAAATCGTGATGGAATAAACATAGGTGAAGCCGCTGCTTTATGTATTGTGCAAAAGCAGGGAAAAGTTAAATTATTAGGCGTTGGTGAATCCAGTGATGCGCATCATATGTCGGCACCTCATCCACAAGGTGAAGGAGCTGCAATGGCAATGCAAAGTGCGTTAGCTGCCGCCAATATCAATATAAATGAAGTCGACTATGTAAATTTGCATGGTACTGCAACGCCTAAAAATGATGAAATGGAAGCCATTGCTGTAATGAATGTTTTTGGTATTGAAACACCATGTAGCTCATCTAAAGGTATGATTGGTCATACATTAGGTGCCGCTGGCGCGACTGAAGTAGGTTTATGTTGGTTATTATTAGGGGACAATGATTATGCGCCTCATGTATGGGATGGTGAACGAGATACCAATTTACCCAAAATAAACCTTGTTTCAGTTGGTGCTAAACACCCTTCTATAATAACTACCTGTTTATCAAACTCATTTGCATTTGGCGGTAATAACGTCAGTGTATTAATCGGACTATAAGCTATGAATCACCCTCATCACCCAATCGAAAGTGTATTACCACACACTGCACCAATGATTTTAATCGATAGCTTAGAAAGTTATGACGAAATTAGTGGACGCTGTCTTGTTACAATTACTCCACAAAGTAATTTTTATGACCCTGAGTTAAAGAGGGTACCAAGCCATGTTGGAATTGAATATATGGCACAAACTATTGCTGCTTATGCTAACGCAAACCAAGTAGATAGTGGTGCTAAAGTAGAAGTTGGATTTTTAGTAAGCAGCCGTAAGTATAAAATGCATTGCACTGGTTTTTCTCTCAATAGCACTTTAACCATTGAAGTTGAAAAATTATATAGTGAAGAAAGTGGTTTAAGTGCATTTGAGTGCAAAATTAAAGAAGGCGACGCGCTATTAGTGGATGCCAAAATTAATGTATTTCAACCAGAAAACCCTAGCCAATTTTTAGCGGAGCAAATTTAATGTCAAGACGTGTACTAGTAACCGGTTCGAGTAAAGGTATTGGTAAAGCCATTGCTTTACAGCTAGCTAAAGATGGCTTTGATATTAGTTTGCATTGTCGATCAGGGATAGAGGCGGCACAACAGGTTAAATCTGAAATTATTGCTCTAGGTGTCAATGTTGATATTTTGCAATTTGATGTTGCAGATAGAAAATCAGCTAAAACAATTTTAGGTGGGTATGTAGAGCAACATGGTGCATTTTATGGCGTGGTATGCAATGCCGGGATTACAGCTGACACTGCATTTCCAGCAATGACAGATGAAGAGTGGGATAGTGTAATACACACAAACCTAGATGGCTTTTATAATGTGTTACATCCTTTAGTTATGCCAATGGTAAGTAATCGTAAAGGTGGGCGTATTGTCGCTATGTCATCAGTCTCGGGTGTTGCTGGTAATCGCGGGCAAGTTAATTATAGTGCATCAAAAGCGGGTATTATTGGAGCTTCGAAAGCTCTTGCTGTTGAACTTGCAAAACGAAAGATTACAGTTAATTGCGTGGCACCTGGTCTTATTGATACCGGTATGACTGATGATTTACCAATAGCTGAAATGAAAAAAATGATCCCCGCTAACCGTATGGGAAATGTAGATGAAGTGGCAGCAACTGTCGCTTTTTTAATGTCTGATGGTGCAAGTTATATTACCCGTCAGGTAATTCAAGTTAATGGTGGAATGGCGTAATGAAACGTGTAGTAGTAACGGGAATGGCGTCTATCACTGCGCTAGGTGATGATTGGAATGTATTCAAAGCGGCTTTAATAAAAGGTGAAAATGCGGTTAAACGTATGCCTAGCTGGGATTATATTGATGGCTTAAATACCAATTTAGCAGCCCCCGTTGAAGGCTTTAGTCGCCCAGCAAACTATACGCGAAAGAAGGTTCGTTCTATGGGGCGTGTTTCTCTAATGTCGACAGTTGCGACTGAGCGTGCCTTAGAGCAAGCACAATTGTTGGATCACCCAGCTTTAACTGATGGTTCTACCGGTGTGTCATACGGCTCTTCAATAGGTTCAACAGAGCCTTTAGTCTCTTTTGGTCGTATGATGGAAAGTGGTTCTATGAACGGCGTAACCGCGACGAGTTATATTCAAATGATGGCTCATACTGCACCGGTTAACGTTGGCGTTTTTTTTGGTTTAAAAGGTCGCGTGATCACGACAAGTTCAGCGTGTACTTCTGGTTCACAAGGAATTGGTTATGCTTATGAAGCCATAAAATTCGGTCGCCAAAAGTTGATGGTCGCAGGTGGTGCTGAAGAGTTATGTGTTACAGAAGCGGCTGTTTTTGATACTTTGTATGCAACGAGTACAAAAAATGAAACGCCTAAAAATACACCTAGACCGTTTGACAAAAACCGTGATGGATTAGTTATCGGTGAGGGCGCAGGTACCCTCATTTTAGAAGAGTATGAACACGCTAAAGCACGTGGTGCAACCATATTAGCTGAAGTTGTTGGTTTTGGTTGTAACTCTGATGGGCAACACGTAACGCAGCCAACTTCTGAAACAATGCAAGTTGCAATCGAAATGGCACTGCAAGACGCTAATATCTCAGCGGATCAAATTGGTTATATTAATGCACATGGTACATCAACCGATAGAGGTGACATTGCAGAATCTCATGCAACATTTAATGCATTAGGTGCTAAGCCTATTAGCTCTCTAAAAAGTTATCTAGGGCACACTCTTGGTGCGTGTGGTGCTATAGAAGCATGGGCAAGTATAAACATGATGAATGATGACTGGTTTGCACCTACTATTAATTTAACAGCAATCGACAGTGAATGCGCACCTCTTGATTACATTACTGAGGAAGGTCGAGAGATTCATACAAATTTTGTAATGAGTAACAACTTTGCTTTTGGTGGTATTAATACATCTCTTATTTTTAAACGGTTTCAAGGTGAATAAAGTTAAGTGGTTATACCTATTATTAATTTTATTTAGTACATTTTCGTTTAGTGCATCAAAGCTTGAAGTGGGTGGCGGTATTTTTATGGCTGACATCCCACATTACCTAGGTTCTGATCAAAGTGAACAGTATGTACTCCCCGTACCTTATATCCGTTATCAAAGTGATGATTTAGATATCGACCGCAATAGCTTTACAGGCTACTTGTGGCAGCAGGGGAACCTGCATTTAGACATTTCGGCAGGTGTAAGTATTGCCGTTGACAGTAAAGATAACACAGCACGTGAAGGCTTAGATGATTTAGATTGGGTATTTGAACTGGGACCATCATTAAATTATTATTTAATAGGAACTCCACAAACAAAACACCACCTATATTTTGGGCTTTTTACTCGAAAAGCTATGGCTACCGATTTTGGGTCTATTACGAATGTAGGTTGGCATTATGGACCGAGTGTGTATTTCGAGACGCCACTTTTAATAACGAATGATTATGAGTTAAGCACCAGTATTAGAGCA
The DNA here is from genome assembly GCF_015864385.1 of Pseudoalteromonas sp. SWXJZ94C. Classification (NCBI taxonomy): domain Bacteria; kingdom Pseudomonadati; phylum Pseudomonadota; class Gammaproteobacteria; order Alteromonadales; family Pseudoalteromonadaceae; genus Pseudoalteromonas; species Pseudoalteromonas sp. SWXJZ94C. Next base: position 43,377 of record NZ_JADYXF010000022.1, on the reverse strand, counting down.
AATGCTAATTTTGCTGACGATCGTTATTTAAATTATTATTATGGTATTTCATTACTTGATAGTAGTACTGAACGAGCTGAGTTTAATAACCGTTCTGGATATTCAGGATCAGATTTATCCATTGGGATAAATCTTGATACTAAAAAATATTGGTTAGGTGGTTTTGTAAAATATGATTACCTAGCAAATACAAAGCAGCAACAGAGTCCTTTAGTTAAGCAAAATAGTAATATATCGCTTGGCTTTGGCGTTGCATGGAAATTTTATACACGAGAAGGAAGATAAAATGAAAACGATTATAAGTACGTTGCTTATTGCCACAGCATTAATGACATCGGCTGCTCAAGCCCGAGATGATATTAGTAAATACCCAATTCAAAAATTGTTAGAAACAACTAAAGCAAAAAATGCATTATTGGATATTCCACTTTACTTTGCTGACCAAAGTTATTCAAAAGAAAGCAGCAAATACGGTGAAGTAATCACTAATAAAAAAACCAATGCATTTGGTAAGTCTGATACTGAGGCATGTGAGTGGGTAATGTTAAGTGCACTTAAAGCATTACAAGAGCGTGCAGTAAAAGAAGGCATGAATGCAGTTGTTAATATTCAGTCATATTACAAAAAACGTGAGTTTGTTAGTAGTACTGAATTTGAATGCGGTGCGGGTACTATTATGGCCGGTGTTGCATTAAAAGGCACTTTAGTTAAGTTATAACTAACTGTTACTACTTTTTTGCTGTATAATTTGCGACCCTTGATAATGTGGCCGTAGGTTATACAGCATGAATTTTAAATCTTTTAGTTTCGCTCCTGAAATCATCCAGGCGTTGGACGAACTTAACTATCACACTCTTACGCCCATTCAGCGCGCAGCAATTCCAGCTGTTCGTAAAGGTAAAGACGTTTTAGCCAGTGCACAAACTGGTACCGGTAAAACTGCCGCGTTTGCTTTACCTATCATCCAAAAATTGGTTGAGTCTGAACTCAGCACTACTAATGCTCCTCATGCATTAGTTCTTGCCCCTACTCGTGAGCTTGCAGAGCAAATTGCTAATAATTTTAGAGACTTTGCAAAGCATACTTCACTTAAAGTAGTTAGTTTATTTGGTGGTGTTAGTACCGCTGGTCAAGCTAATTCACTTAAAGAAGGCGTAGATGTAGTTGTTGCTACACCAGGTCGTTTATTTGACCATATTCGTTTAGGTAACTTAAGCCTCGCGAATGTTAAGCATCTTGTTCTTGATGAAGCTGACCGTATGCTCGATATGGGCTTTATTGAAGATATGCAAAACGTGATTAAAAGCTGTGCAGAAGAGCGCCAGATTTTACTTTTCTCAGCTACTTTCCCTGCAGCAATTAAACAATTTGCATCTAAAGTATTGAAACAAGCTGAAATAGTTCGTGTTGATCAAACTAACAGTACAGCAAGTACAGTTGAGCATGTTGTTTACCCAGTTGAAGAGCGCCGTAAGCAAGAGTTACTTTCTGAGCTGATTGGTAAGAAAAACTGGCAACAAGTGCTTGTATTCGTAAACATGAAAGAAACAGCTGACGAGCTTGTTAAAGAGCTTAACCTTGATGGTATTCCTGCTGGCGTTTGTCATGGTGATAAGTCTCAGGGTAATAGACGTCGTGCCTTACGTGAATTTAAAGAAGGCAAAGTACGCGTATTAGTAGCTACTGAAGTTGCTGCTCGTGGTATTGATATTGATGGTTTACCTCGTGTAATCAATATTGATCTACCTTGGCTTGCAGAGGATTATGTTCACCGTATAGGTCGTACTGGTCGTGCTGGTAGACAAGGTCAAGCAATCTCATTTGTTAGCCGTGAAGAAGAAAATACATTATTTGAAATTGAAACGTTAATCGGTCAAAAAATCAAACGTGTATATTTAGAAGGTTATGAAGTAAGTAATCGCGAAGTGCTAATTGATAAAATTGGTAAAAAGCCAGCACATTTACGTCGTACACGTTCTAATAAATTATCTGGACAAGCGACGGGTGAAGCACGTGCGGTTAATCGCTCACGCATCTCAAGCATTCGTAAAAACTTAAAAGGCGAAAAATTGTCACTTAAAAAGTAACAGTTAACGCAGTTAAGTTTTTAAAAACCTGAGTTTACTCAGGTTTTTTTATGTCTTTAGAAAGTACTTTATCAATAATTTGAGCATAAGCGTAAGCTGCATACTCACCATTTATATCTGCGATAATTGATAACCCAACAGGTAAATGTTCTACTCTACCAACAGGCAAGGTAATGTGTGTTGTTCCAGCAATGGCAGGTAATGAACTGCTATTGTTTTTAGTACTATCGCCATTAATCAAATCAGTTTTCCAGGCTGGGGATGTTGTGGGTGCAATAACTATATCCAATATTTTATTACTGTATAGATTAGTAATTGCTTTTGTTGCAACAGAACGATAACGTGATTTAATTTGACGATATTTACGTTTTTCATCTAAGTTAATAGCATTAGATTGAATTAAAATATTCTGCCCAAAATGAGGCATTTCAATTTCTTTATTCTTTTCATTAAAATCAATTAAATTGCTCAAACTTTTTACGGTGACTTCTTTTGGCGTGTTTTTAAGGTATTGATTAATTTCATTCTTAAAGTCATAAAGTAGAATGTAGTATTCATCAGCTAATAATGTGTCTAAATTATCGGTTATGATAATGTTGACAAGTATATGCCCTGCAGCTTTTAAAGCTTGAATTTGTTTAGCATAGACTTTTTGTGTTTCAACTGTGAACTTATCACTCGGTAATACACCAATGATGAGAGGTTGTTTATTTTTTATGGTTGTCCGCTTTAGTCTAAAGTCGGTTGTAGATGTGTCCAGTGGATCTCTACCTTGTATTACAGATAAAACTGTTAGTGCATCATTTAAAGAGTGAGCCATTGGACCAATAGAATCTTGACTACTTGAAAGAGGTATACTGCCTGACCTAGATACTTGACCCATACTTGGTTTTATAGCATATATACCGTTAACAGAGGCAGGGCTTGTAATAGAACCATCTGTTTCAGTGCCAAGTGCTACAGGGGCTAAATTAAGCGCTATTGCAACGGCTGAACCGGAACTAGAACCCCAAGGACTTCGCGTTATATCGTGTGCGTTATTAGTTTGCCCTGCTATGCCACTCCAACCTGAAGATGAGAAAGACGACCGAAAGTTAGCCCATTCACTTAAGTTGGTTTTCCCTAAGATAATAGCGCCGGCACTGCGTAATTTTTTAACTACAAAGGCATCATTATTTGTAACGTTATTTTTAAGTGCTAAAGAACCAGCTGTTGTGGGAAGAGTACCTATAGTTTCTATATTATCTTTAAGTAGAACGGGAATACCATGTAAAGGTCCTGCCCATAAACCTCTTTCAGCCAGATTATCAAGAACCCTAGCTTGTTTTAATGCTGTAGGTTCGATGCTAATTACAGCATTATATTGTGGGTTAAGCTCTTTAATACGCTTAATATATAGCAGCGTAAGTTGTTCAGCATTAATGATTTTATTTTTGTAAGCGTTATGAATTTCGCCAATTGTTTTTAGCTCTTGTGCTTTTATATTAAATGTTACGAATATGCTTATAAATATTAGAAGGCTAATTTGTTTTTTAGTCATTATTAAAAGTAACTTAGTGTTTTACATATTTTACATAAAAAAAACCTCACAATGTGAGGCTTTTCTACAAAGAGGGTATTAAGTAAGTTTAAGCGTTTTCTAGCATAGACAGCGCAACCGCCTCAGCTGCTTTAATACCATCAATGCCAGCTGATAAAATACCGCCAGCGTAACCTGCACCTTCACCTGCAGGGTAAAGCCCTTTAGTATTAATGCTTTGGAACGTTTTATCGCGTTTAATACTGATTGGCGACGAAGTACGTGTTTCGACACCGGTTAGTAAACCGTCGTTAGTAGAAAAACCACGGATTTGTTTATTAAACGCAGGTATAGCTTCGCGAAGAGCATCAATAGCAAATTGCGGTAGTACCTTACTTAAATCAGTTAACTTAATACCGGGGGTGTAAGATGGTTGTATTTCACCTAACTCTGCAGATGATTTACCTTTTAAGAAGTCACCAATTAATTGTGCTGGTGCATCGTAGTTGCTACCACCAAGCTCGTAAGCTTGCTCTTCAAGTTTACGTTGTAAGTCTATACCTGCAAGCGGATCACCAGGAAAATCCTGCTCTGGAGAAATACCTACAACAATAGCGCTGTTAGCATTGCGCTCACTTCGCGAATATTGGCTCATGCCATTGGTTACAACACGTCCTTCTTCAGAGGTTGCCGCTACAACAGTACCGCCTGGGCACATACAAAAGCTGTAAACTGTGCGACCATTATCACAATGGTGAACAAGTTTATAATCGGCAGAGCCTAAAATAGGGTTACCTGCATTTGTACCAAAACGGCATTCATCGATCATTGATTGTTTATGTTCGATTCTAAAACCGACTGAGAATGGCTTTGCTTCAACGTAAATGCCTTTTTTGTGGATCATGTCAAACGTGTCACGAGCACTGTGACCTACAGCTAATACAACATGGCGAGTATTTAACTGCTCACCATTTGAAAGCGTTAAGCCTGTTACTTGCCCATCATCTAAATGAATGTCGTCAACACGTGTACTAAAGCGAATTTCACCACCGAGTTCTATTATGCGGGCACGCATTTTTTCAATCATGGTAACAAGTTTAAATGTACCAATATGTGGCTTGCTTACGTATAAGATTTCATCCGGTGCGCCAGCTTCTACAAACTCAGTTATTACTTTACGACCATAATGTTTTGGATCTTTTACTTGGCTGTATAATTTACCATCTGAGAAAGTACCTGCGCCACCTTCACCAAACTGTACGTTTGATTCTGTATTAAGTTTACGTTTACGCCAAAATCCAAACGTGTCTTTTGTACGTTCACGTACTTCTTTTCCACGTTCTAATATAATGGGATTAAAGCCCATTTGAGCAAGCAGTAAACCAGCAAACAAACCACAAGGACCAAAGCCAATAACAACAGGGCGTTCTGTAATGTTTTCTCCTGCTTGTGCTACAAATTTATAGTTTGTATCGGGTGCTGTTTTTACGTGCTGATCTTTTTCAAACGCAGCTAATAAATCAGCTTCGTTATCAACTTCTATATCGAGCGTATAGATAAGTAAAATTGCTGTTTTTTTACGTGCATCGTAACCACGTTTAAATACATTAAAGCTATGCAGTTGTTCAGGTTGGATTTTAAGTTTATTTACAATTGCTTGTCCAATTGCATTTTCGTCATGATCAAGTGGCAGCTTTATTTCGGTTAAACGTATCATTTATATCTCTTTTAGGTGTCATAGCGGGATTTAATTTACCGCTCACAATAAGGGGATGCAGGGCACAAAGTGTGTGCAAACATAAGCCGCGTATTTTACGTTAAAATAGTGCCATATGGCACTTATTTATTGTATTTTTGGGATGGATGGGTATGATCCGCACCTGTTGTTTTAAATATTAGGTATTAAACTATTATGGCGTTTGTAGTCACCGAAAATTGTATAAAATGTAAGTATACTGATTGTGTATCAGTGTGCCCTGCAGATGCATTTTTTGAAGGTCCTAATTTTTTAGCCATTAGCCCTATTGATTGTATTGATTGTGGCTTATGTGTACCTGAGTGCTCAGCCGATGCTATATTTCAAGAAGACGAATTACCTGAATCACAAAAAGAATTTACAGAGTTAAATGCAGAGCTTGCGCTCGTATGGCCACGTATTACAGAAGTAAAACCAGCACCGGACGATGCTGATATGTGGAATGGTGTTACAGATAAACTAAAACTTATTGAAACTTAACCTTTATACTTCGTTTAATTAATCCTTTATTATTAATTAGTTAATAAATTGCGTATTTAGTTTTTCAAAGTATTAACAAATCTATCCAGTTAAATTACAATCCAGCTTAGAAATCATTCTTATTGAATGAATGTAGTCTAAATGGATGTTTATGCAGTACTTTATAACTATAAAAAAACAAATTTACCTCTTTTTTCTAAGTAGCACTTTATTACTTTCTAGCTTTAACACTTTTGCTGACAAACAACACTTTTCACTTACTCGACTTGATCAAAGTATTACTGTTGACGGGGTTATGGATGAACCTCATTGGATCAATGCCACACACATTCCTATAGTTTATCAAGATGAGCCAAATGAAAAGGGCACACCTCCAGTAAAAACGGATGCTTATTTATACGAAGATGGCAGCAGCTTATATGTTGCTTTTATTGCCCAAGATCCAGACCCATCACAAATGCGCGCCTCTCTTCGTGACAGAGATACACTTTGGGAAGATGACGCTGTTATTCTTGTTATTGATACTTTTAACGATGAGCGAACAGGTTATGAGTTTCACGTAAATCCGCTTGGTGCACAAGGCGATATACGAATGACAGATACTGATGGCTGGAGTTCTGATACCTCATGGGATGCTATTTGGGATAGTGCCGGACAAATTACCGATCAAGGTTATGTTGTTGAAATGCGGATCCCTTTTAAAGCGCTGCGTTTCTCCGAAAATAAAAAAGAATTAACGTGGGGTTTTTCAGTAATGAGAAATTATCAACGTGACGTATTTTATCAGTTATCAAACATGGGCTTTGATAGAAATATAAAATGCAGCCTATGCCAATTTGATAAATTAATTGGTTTCAACGATATTGAATCAAGTAAAAATGTTCAAATAACGCCTACGTTAACTGCGCTTCGTAATGATTCAAAACCTCAAGTACCAGGTGATTGGGACAATGGTGATTTAGACACCGAAATTGGCTTAGATTTACGATGGGGTTTAACAAACGACGCCGTTATTAATGCAACAATCAACCCTGATTTTTCTCAAATCGAAACAGATTCTTTAGAGCTTGATGTTAACACTACATTTTCTATTTATTATGCTGAAAAACGTCCATTCTTTTTAGATGGAGCATCGTATTTCAAAAGTAGTTTATTTGAACTTTTATATACGCGAACTATTGCAGAACCCACGTTAGGTGCAAAGTTAACAGGTAAAACGGGAGATCATAGTTATGCATTGATGTTAGCTGATGATGATAATAGTAATATTTTACTTCCAACAAACCAAGGTTCTGGCTTTGCAAGTCTTAACGATAAAACAAATGCAGCTGCAGCAAGATATCAATTTGATATGGGTGAACAGGGTATAATTGGTCTTACAAGTACGCACCGAGAAAGTGATGATTATCATAATACTGTTTTTTCGATTGATGGGAGCTATTGGTTTAATCAATCAGATACTCTTTTATATCAAGCATCGACAGCTGACACCCGTAACTCTGAATTTTTAATTGAAAATTATAATACGTCTGAAACACAGTCAGACCAAGCGTATGCGTTGGAACTAACTCGTGATAAACGTGACTATAAATTATTTTCATATTATGAAAATATTGGTCAAGACTATCGGACTGACTTAGGCTATCAGGCTAAAGTAGATTACGAAAAAGTGGGGTTTGGTGGCGGACAAACATGGTATAGAGACGAAGCTGATTTGCTAACTTCATGGTCGTACGAAGCAGAATGGGATAAAACATGGGCACAAAATGGTGACTTACTTGAAGAAGAATACGAGGGTTTTTTAAGTTTTAAAGGTCAAAAACAATCTATTTTTGAAATTGGTTTAGTGCACCGTTATGAAAATTATAACGACAATTTTTATAATCAAAATATTGGTTATATTTACACTGGGTTTAAACCCACTAAAGATTTAAAGTTATCACTATATATTGAATACGCTAGCCGAATTGACTATGCAAACGAGCAGTTAGGCGATGCTTTTGATACACAAACGCAAGTAGTGTGGGATATTAACGATCATTGGCAAATGGACCTAAAACACAATTACAGCCAGTTAGATGCGCCAGATGGTGAACGTATTTTTACCGCGAACCTTATAGATTTTAGACTTTATTATAAATTTAGTATGCGCTCTATGCTTAAGTTAATATTACAGTTTGAAGATATTGACCGAAATGAAGATGCTTATTTTTATCAGGTAAGTCAAATTAATAAAGACTACGGCAGCCAACTTGTTTACTCATATAAAATTAACGCACAAACGCTATTTTATTTAGGTTATTCAGATAAAGGCTATCAAGATGATTCACTTAAGAGTGTTGAGCGAGATCAGCGTACGTTTTTTACAAAAGTTAGTTATGCATGGCAACTTTAATAATTAGTAATAGGTTGATTGATATTTACGCTATTTATATTAATTAGCTTAAAAACTGAGGTCTTACCAGCAGTTTTTATCAGTCATATTATTGTAACTAATTACTATGTAGTACATTATTACTTGCGTGGTACTAAAAGTAGGCGATATAATCTCTCTTTAGTTTGGGTTTAATAGGAAAGAAAACGTAGATGGATTTTCATAATGAATAAATTTAAGCCGATGGTTGCTCTATTTGTTATTGTTATTTTATTTGGCTTTTGTCTAAATATAGAATTAACGAGTCAAATTAATCGTATAAATTTATTTCAATCGAAAATAGATATACGCACTTTTAATATTAGCAGTACAGATCTTGATATGGCACCTTGGTACAACCCTGTACTTAATGGTCATTATATAATCCATCAGCCCAACATGGATTATTTGTTAATAAAAACAACTGACACTGAATTTGTAGCTGCAAATGCTAACAGCTTAATCATGATGGCTTTAAGTTCTCCTTTTAACTTTTTAATGGTATTTATCGCATTTTTTGGTTTTGCTGTGTATGTAAAAAAAGAGCGAAGAAAAAGCTTTTATAAAAATAAAATTAAACAATTAAATACCCAAACCAATAGTTTATTAAATGCATTTAACTTAAAAAGTAAACTTTCAGAAAATCCCAACGGAATAACAAACCTTGGCCAATCTATAAATACTTTAAATACACACGTTGCAAATTACGTTAAACAAACACAAACCAGTATATGCCAAGATAAGCTAACACTTTTAATTGACCGACATGCATACATAGAGCATATAGATAGACAAATTAATCACACCGAAAATGACACTCTTAAATGCGCATTACTGTTTATAGACTTAGATGGTTTTAAACAAGTAAATGACTCGTTTGGGCACAGCTTTGGTGATGAAATTTTGGTTCAAGTAGCTACTCGTTTAACCAATGTATTGCGCCATCATAAATTAAGTCATATCAACAGTGCTAACCAGCTTGAGCAAAATTTATCGCGTTTAGGTGGTGATGAGTTTTCAATATTTATTGAATCGTTAGAGACAGATGAAAAAGTTGTTGATATAGCAAAGCACGTCCTTAGTGAGCTTGAAAAAGATTTTGTACTTGGTAATAAAATTGTAAAAATTAGTGCAAGTATTGGTATTGCCGCTTATCCAGAGAGTGCATCTACCCCTCAAGCATTATTGCAGTTAGCTGATGTTGCAATGTACCGTGCTAAAAGTGATGGTAAAGGTATTTTTAAAGTTTACTCTCCTGAAATGGGTAACAAAATGCGACGTTACCACTATTTACTCGAAGAATTACGATTAGCAGTAGCCTGTAAAGATTTTTACTTAGCTTTTCAACCAATTGTGCATGTTGAAGATTGCATGATTGATTACTTTGAAGCGCTTACTCGTTGGGATCACCCTATAGAGGGAATGATCCCTCCTTCTGAATTTATACCTATAGCAGAAGAGTCTAATTTAATTTTAGAGTTGGGCGATTGGATAATGCTTGAATCGTGTAGGCAGATGGCTGCTTGGCATAATGCCGGTATGCGAAAAGTTAAAATATCAGTTAATGTTTCAGGGGTACAATTAAAGCATCGTGATGTTTATGATTGGATAATGAAAAAGCTTAAGAAAACAGGTCTACCTGCTAAGTCACTTATGTTAGAAATTACAGAGTCGACATTTATAAAAGCAAATCCACTGATGATTAAAGATCTTGAAAGATTAAGAAAAGAGGGGGTGACTATTGCTATTGATGATTTTGGCACGGGTTTTAGTTCTCTTAGTACACTTGCTGATTTACCAATAGATGTTATTAAAATAGACCGTTCTTTCATAACTCAAGCTAATAAGAGCCAAAAATATAACGATATATTAAATACAATAAGTGAGCTTGGTCAAAAGTTAGGTCTCAAAATTGTAGCTGAAGGGGTAGAGGACATAGCACAATTTGAATTAGTTAAAAAAATAGGTGTTAGTTCAGTACAAGGTTATTTGGTGAGTCGACCAGAGTCATCTGTAAACGTAGGTAATAAAGTGTTACGTAATAACACAAGTAACCTTTCAGCTTCGGGTTCAAGTGCTTGGGAAATACCTTCATCATAATAAGTATTTTATAAATAATGCTTTATTAAAAAGCATTAAGCATACTTTTAGTAATGTAAGAGCTTAAAATATCTTTATATGACATTACATCTTTGTATTAGTAAATCTACTAAATATAAATACACGTTACATAACCACGGCTTAATTTAAAAACTCCTATACCACTTTAAATTTAACTTTGTTATAAGCCAGTGCTCTTAGCATTAAGAGGTTTAATGACTAAATATATTGGCGTAATAGATTAAGTAGGATGATTTAAATATCTTGTAAAACCTATAACTAAAATTATAAATGCTAAATACAACCTGCTAAAAATCACACTTCTTCAATTACCTTTTAAATTTTTGTGCGTAGTTAAATCCCTTTCGTTCATCGTTATATGAACTAAGGTAACAATTGCAGCTAAAAATTTAGAGTAGGTCATTCTTTATTAAATGTTGTTTAAAATTTTAATGAATAGAAGTTAAGTAGAGTGGATAACATTGTGTAAATTACGTGTGCTTTTTACTTAAAGATAAGGGGTGTAGTTGTTATTCTCATAATATTAATTGGTGAAGGTGTAAATAAAATATAAAAAAGAGCCACAAAAGTGGCTCTTTTAAATGAGTATTACTTATAAATCAAATGTACGTGAAATAGCTAAAACAATACGCTCATCAGAATAATCGTAATCTAAGCTGGTATCTTCAGCCGCTACTTCAATATTAAAACCTTCGTAACTAGTTTGATAAGCTAGGCGGTAATGTCTGTATGATTTTTTCTGGTTTACATCCCACTCCCATTTGTCGCCATCAAGTGAGTTTGATATATCAAAGCTGGCACGTAGAGCGTGGTTTGGTGCTAGCTCGTACGTGTGTGCAATCATTGATATTACATGACCCGCACCGGTTCCAAAGTAGTCCCAGCTGTACCAAAAGTTAAGTTCAGTTTGACCATACTCACTCGCATAACCAAATTTAGTGTATGTTTCTGCGTAATTAAAATCGCTGTTGTTACCTTGGTAAGTATAATAAGCGATACCGTAATCTGCACTAAATTGCTCATTTAGTTGTACATATTTACCTACATAAGCATCAAGTTCAAAATCAGTGTCATCACCAAAATCAACATTTGAAGCCCATACGCCAGCATATACGCCGCTATCAAAAGCATAGTCTAAGCTGCCTTGAATTGCTGGGTCGCTATCCGTTTGGCTTACACCGTTAAACGTATAATCAGACGCTGCTGTGATTGTTGTTGACCAATCAGCTGCTGCGGTTGTTGATAAAAGTGCAAATGGTAGTGCTACTACAAGTTGTTTTAGTTTGTTATTCATTGTTTATCCCTAGTGTACAGTGTCTATTTTTGTGTAATCAATTTTATTTTCTTTTGGTGAGCTATCAATATTAGTTACTGTTTTAAATTTGTTATAGCCAATAAATGCGGCACAAATAAAGAACAAACCAATTACTAATGCACCTACCCATTGAATTTGTAAAAATTCTAATTTAAATAATAGCGTCAATAACGATAGGGCAATAACGTTCATCGCCATGTACTTTGCTTTACCAAAACGTTTTACAGTTAAATTAAGGTTATCTGTATATAAGCGCACTAACGAATCAAGTGAGTTAATTACAAATACAATACCTACAAACACCATCGCAAAGTTTTTAATACCCTGAGTCGAAATGCCTGCTTCGTGGTATTGGTATAACACGCTAAACCAGATTGCAATTGGAATTGAAGGAAAGATTAACATTGCACCAAGTACTTGGTATGTTTTAAGACCCCCGACAAAACGTGATGTAAATTGACCAATCATTATGCTCCATGCGAACCACCAGAATAAATAAAACTCATGATAGTCATTAAGCGGTAAAACAAATTCATTAATATTAGCGAAATACGTTCCGATTGATCCTAGGTTATCTGTAAATGCTGACATCTCATTGTCGCCCATTGCAAAAGCGCCAACCCACATAAAGGCAATCAATGCTAAAAACAGCCACGTAGTAGAAATACTTAAAATACGAACATATTTAATATCTGTACTCGAGTACACAGCAAAACAAATAGCAGCGAATACGATTAGATAAAACTCAGGAGCTACACTTGAATCATCAGCCAATCCAGGTAAATACCAAGATAAATTGTTCAATAATAAATAAGCGGTGAATGCGCATGTACCAATAATTACAACATTATTGATAAATTTAACCCAAGGAATTTCGAAAAATTTAACTTTAGGTTCTATTACACAGAAATAAAAGCACGTAAGAAAGTAAAATCCCCAGATTAAAAATCCCCAGTAGCCAAACTCAATAGCCAGTGGATTTGCAAACGCGTATTCTGGGCTTGCTTTTATGTCTGCATAACCTGCAAACTCGGTTAAAGGAAACATAATAAGGCCAACATCAAGGCCTGACGTAAATAGTATAGCGATAAAAGTAAAGGTTTTTACCGGTGTAACACCTACTACGCGAACATTACCCCATTTTATTAAAATAGTGATAATGGCAAGTAAGGTAAAAATGATGCCTGCACTAAGCCAAATAGTCATTGTTACCCTCCAGTAATGAATAAAAATAATTCATAAGCACTCCGTATTTTATTGTTTTATTCTTGCATTAACACAACGTAACCTATTTACATCGTGTGCCACTGCAAGGCGCCCTTTGGTTTAGCCCGACGAGACTAAACCAAGCGAGTGGCTAAAGTTAGATCTCCGTACTACGTTGTGTTTCTTGCCAATTAGAATTTATGGCAACATTCACATCCGATTTCTGTAATGGGTTTTTACCTAAGATTATGTCAGCTGCTTTTTCGGCAACCATAATAGTAGGTGCATTCAAGTTTCCGTTAGGAACAGTTGGGAAGATAGATGAGTCAACAACACGTAGTCCTTCAATACCATGTACTTGGGTATTAGAATTAACAACGGCCATATCGTCTTCACCCATTTTGCACGAGCAAGAAGGGTGATATGCGCTTTCTACGGCTTGGCGTACAAAGGCATCTATTTCTTCATCTGTTTGAATATGTTTACCTGGTTGAATTTCTTCATCGCGGTATTCATCAAAAGCATTTTGCTCAATTATATCGCGCGTTAAGCGCACACAGGCTCTAAAGCCTTCAATATCGTCTTGATGCTCAAGGTAATTAAATAAAATGGTTGGTGGCTGCTCTGGGTTAGCTGAAGCTATAGTGACACTACCACGGCTTTTTGGTTTGTTATGACCAACATGTACCTGAAAACCATGACCAGCAAATGCACTCCTGCCATCGTAACGCATAGCGGCTGGCAAAAAGTGATACTGAATATCAGGCCATTCAACACCTGGTTTTGAGCGAATAAACGCACACGATTCAAAATGATTTGTTGCACCTAAACCTGAACGCGTTAATAACCAACGAGCTCCAATCAAACCTTTTGAAATAAGACCTAGCTTGCCATTGAGTGTAATAGGTTGCTTACACTTGTATTGAAAGTAAAACTCAAGATGATCTTGTAAGTTTTGACCAACACCTGGTAAATGATGTGTTACTTCAACGCCTGCTTTTTCTAGCGTTTGAGTATCACCAATACCAGAGAGTTGTAAAATATGCGGAGAACCAATCGGTCCTGCGCTTAATACAACGTCTTTTGCAGCATGTGCGGTTTTAACGTTGCCATTAACTTTGTATTCAATACCGGTAGCTTTTTTGCCATCTAAAATCACACGCTGTGCTAACGCACCAGTAATAATAGTTAAATTACTACGCGACTTAACAGGGTCTAAATATTCACGAGAAGCAGAGCTGCGCACACCGTCTTTTACGGTCATGTGCATAGGGCCAAAACCCTCTTGCTGCGACGCATTGTAATCATCTGTAGAAGCGTAACCGGCTTGAACACCTGCTTTGATAAAGGTGCGGTAAAGCGGGTTTTTCATTTCGTTGCCGTTATTAACGCCAAGCGGGCCTTTGCCACCACGGTAAGTATTTTCACCAAGGTAAAAGCTTTCTGCTTTTTGAAAATACGGCAAACATGATTGGTAATCCCAACCGTTTGCACCGTGTTGTTGCCATTCGTCAAAATCTTTTGCATGACCACGTACATACACCATGCCGTTTATAGATGACGAACCGCCTAATACTTTACCGCGAGGACAATGCATTTCACGATTACCTAAATGAGGTTCTGGTTGTGTATGAAACTGCCATGCATATTTGTCACTATTCATAGGAATAGATAACGCGGTTGGCATTTTTATAAAAATACTTTTATCGCTACCGCCAGTTTCAAGTAGTAATACACGGTTACTTGAATCTTCAGACAAACGGTTTGCTAAAACACAACCAGCCGAACCCGCACCAACAATAATATAGTCGTAATGATTACTCATAGTAGGGCGCCTTAAAATGGGCTTTCTATGTCGGTCATACCAACATAAATAGACTTAGTTTGTGTGTAATGATCAAGTGTTTCTATGCCATTTTCACGACCAATACCCGATTGCTTATAACCGCCAACTGGCATTTCAGCAGGTGAGTTACCGTAAGCATTAATCCAACAAATACCCGCTTGTAATTGGTGTATAACGCGGTGCGCGCGTTTAATATCGCTAGTAAATACACCTGCGGCTAAACCAAGGTGAGTGCCGTTAGCACGTGCAATAACATCGTCTTCGTCTTCAAAAACAAGCACGCTCATTACCGGACCAAATATTTCTTCTTTAACGATAGTCATGTCGTCATTACAATCAATAAACACAGTCGGTGCTACAAAATAGCCATTAGGGGCAGATTCCGGAGACAGTGTTGTGCCACCAGTTAATAGCGTTGCGCCTTCTTCGATGCCTTTATTAACGTAGCTCATTACTAAATCTTGATGCTTTTTAGAGATAAGTGCGCCAAAGTTTGTATTTAAATCTTGAGGGTCACCGGCAATAATGTTTTTCTCAGTGCGCGCTTTAAGCTCATCAATAAACTGCTGATATACATTTTTATGAACGTAAATACGTGTACAGTTAGTACATATTTCGCCTTGCGTATAAAAATTACCTAACATCGCAGCGCTAACAGCTTGCTCAATATTGGCATCATCAAAAACTAATAGCGGAGATTTACCACCAAGTTCCATCGTTACATCTTTTAAAGTACCCGCAGCGCTTGCCACTACTTTTTTACCTGTGCCTACTTCACCAGTGAACGATACCTTATCAATCTCACTGTGCTGTGTTAGCCACTGACCTACATCGCCCGCACCTTGAACAACATTAAACACACCAGCCGGTACACCAGCTTCAACAAATACTTCTGCAAGTTTTAGTGCACCTAGTGGCGTTTCCTCTGATGGTTTGAATATAAACGCATTACCAGCAGCGAGAGCAGGGCCCGACTTCCAACATGCAATTTGCAAAGGGTAGTTCCATGCACCAATACCAGCACATATACCTAATGGTTCTTTGCGTGTGTAATAAAAATCGTTGCCAACCATTTGTTGCTGGCCTACTTGTGCAGGAGCTAAACCAGCAAAGTATTCAATTACATCAGCGCCAGTTTCTATATCAACACAATTTGCTTCTTGCATTGGTTTACCAGTATCGAGTACTTCTATTAGTGCTAACTCATCGTTGCGTTCGCGTAACAAAGCAACGGCTTTTAATAAAATACGACTACGTTCAATTGGCGCCATTGCTGACCATTGAGCAAAACCTTGTTTTGCGCTTTCAATAGCTGCGTTTTGAATAAATTCATCAGCAATTTCTACTGCGTAAATAACCTCACCCGTTGCCGGATTTGTTACATCAAATGTTTTGCCGCTTTGGTTTGCAAGGAAATGGCCGTTAATAAAATTTTGATAGACAGGTGTAGTCACGCTAGGCTCCATATTGCTTTATGAGTGAATGTACATAGCTTTTTGCTAAATCTTCACTGTGTTTAAACTGGTTATTATCTGATTTACTAAGTACTGCTCTTAACCATAGGCCATCGATCATTGCGGCGCTAAGTTCAGCAGCTTGTTTGGCTTGCTCTGTAGGCATTAATTGCTTAAAAGAGAATGCTAAATTACTTTGCAAGCGGTTACTGTTTACATTTTGTAATCTGTGTAGTTCAGGGTCGTGCATTGATTGAGCCCAAAAGCTCAACCATGTTCTAGTGGTGTCACCGCGTTGCTGAACAAGTGCAAAGTTGGCTTCAACTATAAACATCAACCTCTGTACTGGGCTTGTATTACTATCAACTTTCCCAATTAACTCTTTATTAAGATTTGAGAGTAGGTATCTAACAGTGGCTTCAATGAGCCCTTGTTTGCCACCAAAATAATGACTAATTATGCCAGACGATAAACCTGCATTTTTACTAATGCTATTTATCGTTGTTCCTTGCAATCCACGCATTGCAACCGACTCTATTGTCGCGTCAATTAACTGCTGACGCCTGACAGGTTCCATTCCAACTTTAGGCATAATTATTATTAATTGAACGTTCAATAAACATAAGCTTAAGGTAATAGCTCTAATAATTCAAGGCTAAAGTAAATTACTAGATGCTAAAATGTAGATAGATTATTAACAAAAACACACGAAAGCCCGTAAAGTTAGTGCTTAAAGGAGGTGCTTATAATTCATTAAAAAACAAATGGTTAGGTTTTGCTTTGACGAGGGGGATGGTTGTAACGTATTCTTTACTTGTTCGCATTAATAAAACGATTAAAAATAATGTTAGTACGGTAATGATTAGAGTACTAATAGTATTATTTTAATACAATGGGTCAATAATGGAACAATTACTTAGTACACTAATAAACTTTGAAAGAAGGAATGATTGCTAAAAGCAACCTAATTAGACCATGCACATCTAGCTAAAGTTGCTGTTAAAACTAAATGTAAGCAATACGCCAATTTAATGATCTATTGTATTTATTAACCCTTTAAAAAGCAGAGGGTAGCGTCTTAATCTGTTTCCTATATAGTCATCAGCCAATATTTGTTGGCAAATAAAATCAATATCTTCGCTTGCTTCAAAAACCCAATCAAAGCGCTCTATGGCGAGTAAAAAGCCACGCTTTAAATGGGCTTGGGAGCGATACTGCTCCAAATTGCTTTTAATAATAGAAACTTTGCTAGGATTAGCTCTAAGCTCTTCTACTACTTGATTTATAAAAGTAGTATTGAGCTTACTGGTAGGGCGGTGTCTGCGTTTTCGTGGGTGCATTAGCTCTCGTTTGCAATGTTATATAATTTTTTTAAAAAGTCGTCTTTGTGTTTTTCATGTTCGTATTCAAGATGGTAAGTATTGTGAAAACCAAAGCGTAATTCAACACCGCTACCTTGTAAGTATACGGTGTAACCATCTACGTCTGAATATGCAGTAACACCTTGATAATGTTTACCTTCATCAGTCATTTCACCTTTTTGAATTATGCGTTCATACACCGCTAAAATCTGTTTATTGTCGAGTTCGTTTTTCATGCTTCATACCCTTCGTTTAGTAACTCATACGATATAGATATGAGGGTCGATCATCTTAAAAACAATAGCTAAAAAATTGTGATATTACTTTGTAATTTAGCTTTTTTAAATTATGCTCAAAACTCATTTATTTTTGAGCTTACACCATGATAGACAAGGCGTTACTACTTAAAACTCGAGAGTTATCAGATCAATTAATTGCTCTTCAAACACCCATTAGAATACTTGATGCTATTAATTGGGATAAGCAAACTAAAGAGGAATTTTTTAGACAAAAATGTCAAAAAAATCCACTTATAGACCGCGCATATTACCAACAGCGCGATCTCGGATTTGTACCTAGCGAGTTACGCCAAGCGTTTTCTACTTTGCACCGCAACATTATTAATCAATTGGGGCAGTTAAATCCGATTGCTCAATATATGGGAAAAATGTGCACCGAGTATAAAACGGTATTAAGTATGCTTGAATATCGTGGCACGCCTGAGTTTCATGACTTATCGGTGGAGTTATTTGGTCACCCTAAAGATTTATTTCATGCGGGTGAGCCATCACTATCTGAACTAGCTAATATGTTAGAGCAGCCATTACAAAACTTATTAGTTGCAGACATACTGCCAGATGATCCAAAAAACATTGATGCGGTTGATGCTGTGCGCATTTTATCTGAGCAAGTTAATGCAAGTATGACGGGTATAAATGTAGAAGTAATGCTTAGCGATGGTATTGTCAGTGATGCTGCAGCGGGTGCTAATAATATAAAACTAAATCAAGATGTTAAGTTTTCTCAGCGGGAACTTGATATTTTAGAAGTTCACGAAGGGTGGATACATGTAGGTACAACTCAAAATGGTTTGGCTCAGCCGTATTTAACATGTTTGAGTAAAGGCACGCCTAGCTCAACTATTACCCAAGAAGGTTTAGCGGTACTAACCGAAATTATTACTCTAAAATCGACTCCAAGGCGTTTATCTAAATTAGTGAATCGTATTCAAGCCGTTACAAAGGTAATAGATGGCGCTGAGTTTGTAGACATTTACCGTGATTACGTAGCGCAAGGTTTATCAAAAGACGACAGCTACACACTCGCGCAGCGTGTATTTAGAGGCAGTACGCCAACAGGTCTGCCTTTTACAAAAGATATTGCCTATATTAAAGGCTTTGTACTGGTATATAACTTAATTCGCGTAGCAATACAGCTAGGTCGAATCGATAGACTGCCTTTATTACTCGTGGGTAAAATATCGATAGATGACTTTAGATTAATATCTCAACTTCATGATTTAGGTGTAATAGAAAGCCCTAAGTTTGTGCCACCACATTTTAAAGATTTGCGTGGTTTAGCAACTTGGTTGAGCTTCGGTCGTTTTATTGGTGACTTATCGTTTGAAAAGTTAGAAAACGACTATAAACCGCTATTTTTATAATTAATCAATATACTTATCGACATAAAAAAAGCCCATAACGGGCTTTTAAAATAAAGTACTTTAGGTTTTGCTATCGAGCGTTGGTGCTTTCAAATATTTTGTCAGCTGAGGCTGCAACAAAACCAGTATAAAGCTCACCGTCGGCTTTAGGGTAACGAATAGCAAACTCATAAAAACAGCTAGGAATGCTCATATCACCGTCACTAAAGGTAACAGAGTATTCATCAGCCAGTGTTGACGATTGCTCTAGTAACACCTCTGGTGAGCCTTTAACTTCGCCGCCTGACGTATTAAGCGAAAAGCCAGCGTCTTTTAGGGCTTGGTTAACATCTTCAATGTTATTAAACTTAGCAAGCGTATTAATATTTACGGTAAAGTGATTGGCACGGTAGCCCCACGCCGACATCCACGCTGCATATTCGCTTTCAGCTAGCAGCTGCTTATAAGTATCGGTGCTTACTTGCCAATGCGTGCCTGAATACAAAAAGTTATCAGCAGTAACAGCACTTTCATCAATTTTATCAACCATATCGGTTACGATAGCTTGTAATTCTGGCGAGCATTTTTCTACTAGTAGCTCAGAAATAAACACTTTTGGCTGATTAGGATCGCTATGCTCGTAGTGCTTTGCGTAGAGTTTTTTAGCTTCAAAATGGTACTCACCACATTCTTTGTAACCAATAGCTAAAAAATGAGCTGCGAGCTTTTCAAGACCTACTTTTTCGATATTAAATGTACGCAGCGCAATATGATCGTTAATAATGTCATCTTTTTGCGTTGACCCTAAAAGGTCATGAATTTTGTCTGCCGATGGTGTTACGTTTAAGTAGTTTTTCCAAAGGCTCTCAAATAATGTGTTTACATCAGTATGCATGTTAAATCCTTAAATCTAAAATTTTGGTTTTATTACTTATTCAATTACCAAGCCTGGCGCTAGGGTTTGCGGTAAGCTCACTTTGTCTGACTCAACAGATGCTACAGGATATGCACAGTAATCAGCGGCGTAATAGGCACTTGCTCTGTGATTACCACTGGCGCCTATGCCGCCAAATGGAGCTGCGCTAGAGGCACCCGTAATAGGGCGGTTCCAGTTAACAATACCTGCACGAATGCGCTTTAAAAAGTGAGTGTAATCATCTTCGTTATCAGCTAGTAAACCTGCAGATAAGCCAAAGCTTGTGTTATTGGCTTCAATGATTGCGCTGTCAAAGTCATCAAAGCGATACACTTTAATTAGCGGTCCAAAATGTTCTTCATCGGGCATGTCGGTAATGTTTGTTACATCAATAATGCCGGGACTTACAAAACCTGTGCCTGGTTTTAATTGCTTAAGTTCAACAAGGATTTGTGCGCCTTTTGACACTAATTCACTTTGCGCAGCGACCATACCCAGTGCTGCTTTTTCGCTTATCATTGCACCCATAAAAGGCTGCACTGTAGCAAAGCTGTCGTCTACAACTATGTTTTTAGTCGCGCTTATTAGCTTTTCTAAAATAGCATCGCCATTGAGCGATTTTTCAATAAATAAGCGGCGTGCACACGTACAGCGCTGACCTGAGGTAATAAAGCCTGATTGAATAATATCATGCACAGCAGCGCTTATATCACTCACGTCTTTTACAATAAGGGGGTTATTACCGCCCATTTCAAGTGCTAAAATTTTGCCCGGGTGTCCTGCAAATTGCTTATGTAGTAAGTGACCAGTGTTTGAGCTACCGGTAAAAAATAAGCCATCTATGTCTTTATGAGATGCAAGTGCTTTACCTGTTTCAATTTCACCTTGCACAAGGTTAATAACGCCCGCTGGCAAACCTGCTTTTAGCCAAAGTGAGAGCGTAAATTCTGCAACGTGCGGCGTCAGTTCTGATGGCTTAAATATTACGGTGTTGCCTGCTAAAATTGCAGGAACAATATGCCCGTTTGGTAAATGCCCCGGAAAGTTATACGGGCCAAAAATAGCCACAACGCCATGCGGTTTGTGTCTAATAAACGCTTTAGCACCGGGCATTGGGTTTTCGGTTGTACCAGTACGCTCATGATACGCTTTTACAGATATAGCTACTTTGCCTGTCATTGCGCCCACTTCGGTGCGGGTTTCCCATAATGGCTTACCTGTTTCGCGTGCAATTATGGTCGCAAATTCTTCACTGTGTTCTTTTAATTGTGCTGCGAAGTTTTCAAGAATGGCTATACGCTCTCCAAGTGGCTTATCTGCCCATTGTAATTGCGCAGCTCTGGCTGCTTTGATAGCTGAATCTACTTGATCAGCGTTTGCGCCATTACCTTGCCATACCACATCGCCATTACTTGGATTGATTGACTCAAATGCTGGACCAAGACCCACATGCCACTGGTTATTAATTAGGTGTGTATTCATAAATAATTTACAGGCGGAAAAATCGCGCTGCATCTCCTTGGCTTAAATTAAGCGCCTTAGCTACATCTTGGCTAATGACGAGGGTATGTTTTGCATGATTGTAATGTGCGTCTTTGGTAAATGTTGCTCTAAAGCCACTTACGCCTTGATTACATACAGCCAGCGTATCAGAGCTATTTTGTGATATGTGATCAAGCTCACCAATAGTAATAGGGCAAACTTGAGAGTCGCGAATGCTGCGAATATTACCAAGCTTTGCTTCAACCGTTGGACCTGCGTCAAATAAGTCAACGTAGCCTCTGTGCTCAAAACCTTCTTTTTCTAATAATTTTAGCGCAGGTTTTGTTTTTTCATGCACATGCCCAATAACTGCTTGGGCTTTTTTGCTAAGCAAGTTCACATAAATAGGGTATTTAGGCATTAACTCGCTAATAAATACCTTATCGCCTAAGCCAACTAAGTGATCCGCCTCTGGAAATTCGATACTAAAAAAGTGCTCTTGCAGCCATTGCCAAAAAGGAGAATGGCCGTCTTCGTCGCTAACACCGCGCATTTCTGCGATAACAGTATCGGCAAAACGCTCGCTATGCTGAGCCATAAACAAAAAGCGTGAACGCGATAAAAATCGCCCCGTTAAACCTTTGCGGCTATTTTCGCGCAAAAATAATGTGCATATTTCAGAGCAACCTGTGTAGTCGTTACACATGCTTAAAATATCAACGGTGTTATATACATTTAAAGTAGGCGAGTGGTGTACTGTTTTACCTAAATGATAATGATATAAAGGCACCGATAAACCTACCGCAGCTTCTATAGCGGTTGTGCCAATAACGTCACCTGTTTCACTGTCTTCTAAAACAAATAAATAGCTTTCATCAAGTGGCTGGTTAATGTTTTTGGCAAAGCTTTTTTCAGCACGTTCAATTTTTTCTTTAAGCTGTGCATCGTCCACAGGTAAAGAGGTAAACCCATGACCGGATTCAATCGCTATTTGTTTAAGCGCGTCAAAATCATTGGCAGTAATAGGACGTAATACTTGCATTTATTGCTTGCTCCAATAGCACGCCTGTAGGCGTGCTAATTTAAACTATATTAACCGTTTACTACATCGCTAACGGCTTTTTCAAAGCGCGCTAAGCCTTCTTTAATATCTTCAAACGGAATAACTAAAGACGGTGTAAAGCGAATTACATTCATGCCAGCTACAAGGTTCATTAAACCATTATTAGCACTGGCTACTAAAAAGTCGCGTGCACGTCCTTCAAATTTGTCATTTAGTACTGCGCCAATTAATAAGCCTTTACCACGTACTTCGCTAAATACGTTGTATTTTTCGTTAATTGCGTTTAATCCGTCACGGAATAATTGCTCGCGCTCTTTAACACCGTTTAGTACGTCTGGTGTATTTACTGTATCAAATGCCGCTTCAGCAACAGCACAAGCAAGTGCGTTTCCGCCATAAGTAGAACCGTGAGTACCAATTTTTAAATGCTCAGCAATTGGTGTACGAGTGATCATAGCGCCAATTGGAAAACCACCACCCAATGCTTTTGCCGTTGTTAAAATGTCAGGAACAACACCTAAACCTTCATAAGCGTATAAATCGCCTGTGCGACCAACACCCGTTTGTACTTCATCAAAAATAAGTAACGCGTTATGTTTAGTACAAAGTTCACGTACTTTTTTAGCAAATTCATCTGTTGGTGAAATAATACCGCCTTCACCTTGTAATGGTTCCATCATAACAGCACATGTTTTATCGCTGATCAGCGCTTCAAATGCCGCTATATCGTTAAAATCACAATGTACTATGTCAGCTGGTTTTGGACCAAAGCCATCTGAATAAGCAGCTTGCCCGCCCACAGTGACTGTGAAAAATGTTCGACCATGGAAACCTTTATTAAATGCAATTATTTGCGTTTTTTCAGCGCCATATACGTCCAATGCATAACGACGAGCTAACTTAAGCGCTGCTTCATTGGCTTCTGCGCCTGAGTTTGCAAAGTAAACTTTATCAGCAAATGTTGCTTCAACCATTTTTTGAGCTAAACGAAGTGCTGGCTCATTGGTCATAACATTTGATAAATGCCAAATTTTTTCGCCTTGCTCTTTTAATGCTTTTACTAATGCAGGATGACAGTGACCCAAACAGTTAACGGCAATACCACCAGCAAAATCGATAAACTCGTTATTATTTTGATCCCAAACGCGCGAACCTTCACCACGAACTGGAATAATTGCTGATGGATTATAGTTTGGTACCATTACGTCGTTAAATAAGTCTCTTGTTACTTGCATTTTTACACCTAAATTTTGTGGCTGTTTAAAAAGAATTGTTGCTAAAACAAAGAAGAATATAGCCTGTATTCTTCAGCAAGCTTGATATTATTTTGTATAGAGTGTCATTATCGAACGTTAGAGGTTAAATTTGCAGTGCTATTTTGTGAAAAATGATTAGAATAAAAGGCAAAATAACGAAAGTAATGTGCATTATGATAACTCCACAAGACGAAAAGCTATTATCTATATTAAAAACAAATGCTAGAGCGAGTATTTCAGACTTAGCAAGGCATCTCAATCTTTCGCGCTCTACCGTACAAAGTAGAATGTTAAAGCTTGAGGAAACCGGTGTAATTAAAGGGTATAGCGTAGATTATGGAGATGATTATTTAAGCAAAATGGTGTCGGCGCATGTATCTATTAAGGTAAGACAAAAGCTAACAACAAAAACTAATTTAGAATTAAAACAAATTGATGCTATTTCACAGCTGTATGCCATAAGTGGTGAATTTGATTTAATTGCTGTAGTACAAGCGCAAAACTTAGAAAAGCTGAGTCACTTGCTCGATGATATTGGAAATCTTGATGGGGTAGAGCGCACAACATCTTCTGTTATTTTAGAAACAAAATTCAAGCGTTAAAGCTGTATAGTATTTTAAAAATATAAGCATTATGAAACGTTTTAATAATTAAACGTTCTATTATTTAATATTATATAAAGATTAATACTAGATTTAAGTTGTGCACGTTTTTATAAGCTCTGTTTTGCAAGCGGTTGTTTTAAAGCTTAGCTAAAGATTGGTAATCAATAAAAATAAGTCGGTTTAATAATGATAACTTTTTTATTAATTCTACCGTTATTATTTAGTTTGTATTTGCTTTTTTTCTGAGCTCTCTGGATGAAGCGCTCTTTTTACGACTATTTTTTTAGCTTTATCAAGCTTTATAAAATAGGCATTACCGCCAATTCCATTAAATTCTTCATCAGTAAATACAATTGTATTATCGTCGTAAAAAGTAATGGCTTCTTTTTGCGTAACAATACCTAAGTCAATTCTTGATACATCCCCTGAGAAAAACTTGTCGCCTTTAAAGTTCTCGAATAGCCAAATACTGGTTGAATCGAGTAATACTAATTTTTTACGATCAGGACTTAATGCAGCTGATGTTATCCAACATAGTTTTTCCATGGTTGTGCAGGTTTTAAATGAGTCGATGAGCTCGGCGTTAAAATTGGCAGCATGATCTCCCACTTTATAAACTTTTGTAATGCCATCAAAAGGTTCAGTACGATTTTTAGTAAATAGATACAAGTGACGCCCTAGCGCTACAAAAGCTTCTAAATCAAAATTACGGTTGTTTGGTTTAATAGGTGTGCCATCCATTTCTGGATAGGTAAATTTTATTATTTCGGCTTCGGTTGTATTTGTTTTTATATCGATTGGGTTTTCTATTTTGTAAATTGTTAACCATTTACGATCGTTTTTGTTATTTCCAAAGTCCCCTAAAAAGAAATGCCCAAATTTGTTTTGAGTCATGTCTTCCCAGTCAATATTTTTAGCATTAGTTACTAATATCTCTTTAGCAATTGAACCGTCTTTATTTAGTCTGTATAGCTTAGGATCGTCGCCACTGTCGTTAATAGCCCACAAGCGTTTATGCTTATCAAATTCGATGCCTGATATTTCTTTTAATTTAGGGTCTACTGATATTTCTTTTTTACTATAAAGGGTATAAATTGAAGATCCAATGAAGCTAGTAATAATAATAAAAATGAGCGCTATAGTAATAAAAATGCTTTTTTTCAACATGAAATTATATATATTTCAGAGTATTAAGATGTGTGTATTATCGCTGATGAAAGTATATAACAAAAGCGTTTTATAAAATTAGTATTATAGTTAAGGCTAATTGTGTCTTTAATAAATAAGTACCAGCTTTATATTTAGTTGGTTTAAAAATTGCTCTATATAACGGTGGTTTTTAAAACGCACTATTGAGCATTAAATTGCACTTAATGAGTGCGTTAAAAGAAACTACTGCACTGTAATAATGCGTAAATAAAGTTTTGTTTAACTTATACATGTTTAATGATTTTGAATGGAATCCACATCGCCTTTTTGTTTAGTTGTATGGCCTGTGGCAAAGATTAATTACCCTTTATGGTTTAGTTGGAGCCTGCTATGTTGAATAAACGTTTTTTTAAAACAAAAGATGAAGCTGAAGTTACTTTTGAATTTTCTCACCCAGAAGCAGAGCAAGTCTGTTTATTAGGTGAATTTAATGATTGGCAACCTGTGCCAATGAAACTTAATAAAAAGCAAGGTGTGTTTAAATACAAGCAACGACTTCCCGTTGATAAGCAATTTCATTTTCGTTACTTAATAAATGGCGATATTTGGGATAATGACCATCAAGCTGATGGTTATATTGGCAATACATTTGGAACAGAAAACAGCATAGTAAATACGCAACGTATAAATTAAGGTAGGGTAATGGACGCTCTTTCGCAGTTGTTTTACCTGCATGGTATTGGCTATGAATTCACTAAATATACTGGTGAACAGGTTTTTTTTAGCGAAGAAACGCGAAAGCGTGCTTTGCAGTGCTGTGGTGTAAACACCGAAGACAGCAATCAGGTTGCACATCTTAACTATGAGCTAGACGCCGCTGGTTGGTTACAATTAGTGCCAAGTGTTAGCTTGGTTGAATCACCTAAAAATACGTTAAAAATACGCATTGATGAGCGCCAACGTCATTTTACTGCCCATGTAAATATTGAATCACTTAATTGTAATTTAACATTCGATACACTTAATGATTATTCCGTTACAGGCGAATATAATTTACATGGGGTACGTTATGTTGAGCTCAGTCTTTTATTGCCCGATATGCCATCTGGTTATTATGATGCGACGGTGCAGGTAGGCGATAATTTATCTCATACTCAAATCTGGTTTGTGCCTGAACAAGTTTATCAAACCGTAGATAAAAAACGCACGGGTTTATCTATACAGTTATATACCTTAAAAAATAACGCTAAGCTTGGTATCGGTGATTTTAGTGATTTATTTACATTAACAAATTTGTGTAGTGAACAAAATATGGATTATATTTTACTTAATCCATTGCATTTATTGTTTGCAAATATGCCAGAACGAGCAAGCCCGTATAGCCCCAATAGCCGTGCACTTTTAAATCCTCTCTATATATCAATCGACTTATGTGAAGACGCTAATAATAACGCACAGCTGAGCACTTTAATGCAAAGTGATGACGTTGTATCACTTACACAAAGCAATGATCAGTTTATAGATTATGAAAAAGTAAGCCGTATTAAGTACACGTTATTTACAGCGCTCTATAATCAGTTTGAATTAACAGCAAGTAAAGAGCGCCAACAAGCATTTACTGATTTTTGTAAAACAAACACAAGCACATTAAATACGCTTGAGTCACTTAACCCATCATTTGACTATTACTTACAATGGCAAGCTCATACTCAATTAGCACTGTGCCAACAAAATTGTGAAGTTAAAGGAATGGCAATAGGTTTAATTAATGACTTAGCTGTTGGCTGTGCTGGTGATGGCGCAGAATTTAAAAGCCAACAGTCCTTATTTAGCCAAGGTGCTAATGTTGGTGCACCGCCAGATCCATGGGCAGAAGCGGGTCAAAACTGGGGATTACCTGCACTTAATCCACATAGCTTGAGCAATAATCATTATGAATTTTATCGCGCACTTATTCGCGCCAATATGCAAAATGTTGGCGGGCTCAGAATTGATCATGTAATGGCAATTCGGCGCTTATGGTGGTGTTTTGACAATAATAGTCAACAAGATGGTTGTTATGTTTATTACCCGTTTGAGCATTTACTCGCGATTTTAAAAATTGAATCTCATATAAATCAAAGCATTGTTATAGGTGAAGACCTAGGCATAGTTCCGCCTGAGGTGAGAGAAGCGTTGGCGAGTAGCGGTATTTTTTCTAACAGTTTGTTCTATTTTGAAAAGCAGCATAACGGTGAGTTTTTATCGTTGGACAACTTAGCACCACATTGCTTGTTAATGATTGCTAATCATGATGTTCCACCTTTTACTGGCTGGTGGCAGCATGATGATTTAAATATAAAGCAACAATATGCGCTAATAGATGAGCAACAACACGCAGAACTAACAGAAGTACGAGCGCAAGAACAAGCACGTTTACTGCGTTTTATTAATCAAACTGAAAATAAACAACTCACACTGCAAAGTAATGCGATAGATGTGTATAGCGCGTTAGGCATATGTTTGGCACGTTCACAGTCGCGCTTGTTTGCGCTACAAATAGATGATTTAGATGAGCAGCAGTACCCTGTAAATATTCCTGGTACAGATACAGAATATCCTAATTGGCGTCGTGTATTAACGCACACATGCGAAGAGATTTTTAGTAAAAATGCATCGCTATTAGCTGCTATCGATTCTATAAGGAAAGATTAAATGAGCAGTTCTATTACCAATAATTTAAAAACAAATAACGAAAAAGTAGAAAACGCTAAATTAGACACCTCTAAACAAGGAACCGATTACGACGCGCAAGTAAGCGCTTTAAATATAGGGCGTTTTAAGGATCCATTTAGTTTTTTAGGCGCGCACAAAGTAAAAGGTAACGGTGTTGAAATACGTTTATATTTACCTAAAGCGCTTAGCGTTAATATAATAATTAATAACCAGCTTATAAAAACTGAACGTTACAAACAAAGTGATTTGTTTATTGCTTGTTTAAGTGAATTACCCGTATTGCCGTATCAATGCGAAGTTAAGTACGAAGATGCGCTAATTACTTTTGATGATGAGTATAGCTTTGACAGCGCGCTTGATACAGATGCTATGTATTTATTTAATGAGGGTAGTTTAGAGCATGCTTACTCTCATTTTGGCGCACACTTTTCAACGCAGCAAAATGTTGATGGGGTACGTTTTTGTGTATGGGCGCCCAATGCAGCAAGTGTGTCTATTATTGGTGAGTTTAATTATTGGCAAACTAATCGTCATTTTATGCGTTTTCATCCAGCGAGTGGTGTATGGGAATTATTTATACCAGGCCTTAAAGCCGACATGTGCTATAAATTTTCGATTACAGCTCAAAGTGGAGAAGTACTTGAAAAAGCAGACCCTTTTGCCTTTAAAATGCAGCAAGCACCCGGTACTGCAAGTGTATTGCAATATAAACCAGAACCTATAAAACTAGATGAATACGCTCTACAAAACAGACAAAAACGTAACCATATTGATGCGCCAATTAGTATTTATGAAGTACATTTAGGTTCGTGGCAACGCGCCGAAAACAATCGTTATTTAAGCTATACAGAGCTTGCAGACAAGCTAGTTAACTATGCGCTTGAAATGAATTTTACGCATTTACAGCTTATGCCTATAAGTGAATACCCTTTTGATGGCTCGTGGGGGTATCAGCCAGTTGGTTTATTTGCGCCAACGAGTCGTTTTGGTGACTACAGTAGCTTCAAATATTTTGTAGAGCAGTGTCATAAAGCTAATTTAGGTATTTTACTTGATTGGGTGCCAGGTCACTTCCCTAGTGATCCGCATGGTTTACACCGATTTGATGGCACTCATTTATATGAACATGCTGACATGCGCCAAGGCTTTCATCCCGATTGGAATACTTATATTTACAACTATGATCGCCCAGAGGTTAAAAGCTTTTTAATTTCTAATGCTATGTATTGGTTACACCAATTTGGACTTGATGGTTTACGAGTAGATGCTGTGGCGTCAATGTTGTATTTAGATTACAGCCGAAAAGAAGGTGAATGGGTTGCTAATTGCTATGGAGGTCGTGAAAACCTCGGCGCTATTGAATGTTTAAAGCAGGTTAATTTACGCAGTTACAAAAATAACCCCGGAATAATGATGGTGGCTGAGGAGTCAACAGCATGGCCGGGTGTTACGCAAAGTGTTGATCATAATGGTTTAGGCTTCGGTTATAAGTGGAATATGGGATGGATGAATGACAGTTTACGTTACATGCAACACGACCCACTTTATAAAAAGCATCATCATCACGAAATAACATTTTCGATGGTGTATGCATTCAGTGAAAATTATATTTTGCCACTGAGCCACGACGAAGTTGTTCATGGTAAAGGGTCTTTAATTGAAAAAATGCCAGGCGATGATTGGCAGAAGTTTGCAAACTTGCGTGCTTATTACGCTTTTATGTGGGCTCACCCGGGTAAAAAGTTATTGTTTATGGGCTGCGAAATTGCTCAGCGTAAAGAGTGGGGGCACGATCATTCTATTGATTGGCATTTACTGGATCATCAAAGTCACAGCGGGATTCAACAAACAATTAAACAACTTAATTTAGTTTATAAAAACCAGCCCGCACTATACGAACTAGATACGAGTGCTGCAGGGTTTAATTGGATAGACAATAATAATAATGAACAAAGCATATTAAGCTTTGTTCGCTTTGCTAAAAATGCCCACGACTTTATTGTTGTTATTGCTAACTTTACGCCAATGTCGTATCAAAGTTACGTAATAGGTGTGCCAGCTAAAGGTCGTTATAACGTTATTTTAAACACAGACCAAACATTGTTCTTTGGATCGGGAATAGAGGTTACCCAAAACTCTTCCCAACTTATTGAAGCGTCAAATATTCCAAGTCATGGTTTTGATCAAAGCATTAATATAGCCATTGGCGGATTAACTACTATTTATTTACATAAGGTCGATGATGAGTAATCAATTTGAAGCAACTCATGGTCATGTTGAACCGTTAGGTTCAAGCGTTAAAAGTAACGGCGTTAACTTTGCGCTATATGCACCAAAGGCTACGCAAGCTTATGTGTGTTTATTTGATAAAAGTGGTCATTCTGAAATATTAAAAATGGCGATGAACATTAATGAAGGTGGTATTTGGAGTATTCATATAGCGCCTTTAAATGCTGGTGCGCTATATGGTTTTAGAGTTGAAGGAGAATATAACCCTCAAAAAGGGTTATTATTTAACGAAAATAAACTGCTCATAGACCCATACGCTAAAGACTTATTTGGCGAGTTTACTTGGAGTGAACGCCATTACGGACAAATGCCAATAGGCACTAAAAGTAATGTAAATAATGCCATCGATATACCTAAATCTAAAGTAGCGGCGCCTACATTATATGCTCATAAAAAACCAAACCACAGATGGTCTAATACTGTTATTTACGAATGCCATGTTAAAGGCACAACGTGTCGTCACCCTAAAATACCTAAATCGCTACAAGGTAAGTTTTTAGGTTTAAGTCATCCTACTTTTATTGAGCACTTACATAGCTTTGGTGTTACTGCTGTTGAGTTATTACCGGTGCATGCATTTATTAGTGAACAATTTTTGACTGGCAAGGGGCTGCAAAATTATTGGGGATATAACACGCTTAACTTTTTTACTCCGCACAAAGACTATTTGATAAACGATGATATAAACGAATTTAAACAAATGGTTAAAGAGCTTCATGATGCAGACATAGAAGTAATTTTAGACGTTGTTTATAACCATACCGCAGAAGCGGGCACTGATGGTCCTATTTTATCGCTAAGAGGCTTTGATAATTTAGCGTATTACCGCACAGTAACAGATAAGCCAAATGTTTATATAAACGATACAGGCTGTGGCAATACTATTAATATCGATCACCCTAAAACGCTGCAACTTGTGCTCGACAGTTTACGTTACTGGGTTGAAGTAATGGGGGTTGATGGTTTTAGGTTTGATTTAGCAACTATTTTAGGTCGTTCGCAATCAGGGTTTAGTGCGTCGCACACGTTTTTACAAGCGGTTGCTCAAGATCCAATTTTAAACAAAGTTAAACTAATTAGTGAACCATGGGATATAGGGCCTGGCGGTTATCAATTAGGCGCTTTTCCTTCGCCTTGGCGAGAATGGAACGATCAGTATCGTGATGTAATAAAACGCTTTTGGAAAAGTGAACAAGGTATTATTGCTAACGTAGCTAAGCGTTTGCATGGCTCGTTTGATATTTTTGAGCACAGTGAACGAGGTCCGCTAAATAGTATTAACTTTATAACGAGTCATGATGGTTTTACGCTTGCCGATTTAGTGAGCTACGAAGAGAAACATAATGAGGCAAATGGTGAACAAAATCGTGATGGTCACAGTGGCAACCATTCTTTTAATTGTGGCGTAGAAGGGTTTACTAACGATCCTAAAATAACAGCACTTCGCCTGCAGCAACAAAAAAACTTTTTGCTAACGCTTATTCTATCCAAAGGCGTGCCAATGCTCTCGGCTGGAAGTGAAATGGCGCATTCTCAAGGTGGAAATAACAATGCTTATTGCCAAAATAATCGTACTAGTTGGCTTGCATGGAAGGATTCGCAATTAAACCACGCTTTAACCCGTTTTATAGACGATGCTCTAAAAATTAGACGTGCCCATAGCGCGTTTAAACATAGTGTGTTTTTAGATGATATAGACGAGCGCTTTACCGTCAAATGGTTTACCGAAAAAGGTACTACCATGACTGATGAACATTGGCATGAAGATGCTAGGCAGTTTTTAATGTATAGCCTACTCGATAAGCAAAATAAACACGCGCTATTAATCGTCTTTAACGCAAGTAACAAAACAGTTTTGTGTCAATTGCCGCCGTCACCAATTAGCGCGCCTTGGCAAATGGTTTTATCAAGTGTAAATAATGCATCTGTGAGTAGTAACAACGATGCGATGGTTGAAATTTCTGCACAAAGTAGCTGGGTATTCAGTGCAAACTTAGAGGAAGTAGGTCATGGCTAAACAAGATGAACAAGTGTGTGTAGTAAAGGGTTGGCAAGAAGGTCCGGTTATTGATGAAAACACGCTAAAGGACGACTTAACACGGCATTTTTATTACACCCTTGGGCGCGATAAGGTTGGCGAATCAAGGTTATATTTATACCACGCTTTAGCACTGACTATTCGCGATCGGCTCGTTGCACGATGCAGAGAAACTAATCAGCAAATTAAACAAGAAAAGCGCCGAAAAACAGCTTATTTATCTCTAGAGTTTTTAATGGGTCGCGCACTTGGCAATGCAATATTAAACCTAGATTTAGACGACCAAGTAGCGGCTGCGTTACAAGAATATTGTACAACAATAGAAACATTAGAAGATGCAGAGCACGATGCAGGGCTTGGTAATGGTGGACTTGGGCGTTTAGCAGCATGCTTTTTAGATAGTTGTGCAAGTTTAGCATTACCCGTTATTGGTTATGGCTTACGTTATGAATACGGTATGTTTAACCAATCTATAAAAGATGGGAATCAAATTGAGCAACCAGATAACTGGTTACGTGAAGGGCATCCGTGGGAGCTTAGCGCCCCAGAGCATGCTAAACGCGTTAAATTTGGTGGTTACGTGCAAAGCTATACTGATAAGTATGGTCGTGAGCATCGTCAATGGATGAGCTCTCACGATGTATTAGCAGTGCCTTACGATGTACCAATTCCTGGATATAAAAACAATATTGTTAATACACTGCGTTTGTGGAAATCAGAGGCGACAGATGAATTTAACTTAACAGAGTTTAACGCAGGTAGTTATTCAGAAGCGGTCGCGCAAAAAAATCTGGCTGAGCAAATAACGATGGTGCTTTACCCAAATGATAGCAGCGAAAATGGTAAAGAGCTTAGGTTACGCCAGCAATACTTTTTATCATCTGCGAGTATTCAAGACATAGTTGATCAATGGGTTGCACAACATGGCGAGAGCTTCAGCGATTTTTCTGATTTTCATGTTTTTCAGTTAAATGATACGCACCCAAGCATTGCTGTTGCTGAGCTTATGCGTATTTTAATTGATGATTACGAACTTGATTGGGATGACGCTTGGCAAATAACGACCAAAACAATGGCATACACAAACCATACATTATTACCCGAAGCACTCGAAAAATGGTCTGTATCGTTATTTTCAAAACTATTACCGCGTATTTTAGAAATAGTTTACGAAATAAATGCCCGCTTTTTAGCACAAGTTGCACAACATTGGCCTGGGGATGTAAATAAACAGCGTGCGTTGTCACTTATTGAAGAAGGCGATGAGCCACAAATACGCATGGCGTATTTAGCTATAGTAGGCAGCTATTCTGTAAATGGCGTAGCAGCATTGCATACCGAGTTATTAAAAGCAGGTTTGTTTAAAGAATTTTACGCATTATGGCCTGATAAATTTAATAACAAAACAAATGGTGTAACACCACGTCGTTGGCTTGCACATTGTAACCCTATTTTAAGTAAACTTATTGGCGATAAAATTGGTAATGATTGGGTGGGTGATTTTGCTCAAATTAGCCAACTACGACGTTTTTTTGATGACAAAGCATTTCATGCACAGTGGCAATCTGCTAAACGTGAAAACAAACAACGCTTAGTTGATTTAGTTAAAGCACGGTGTGGTATCGAGTTTGATGTGTCGATGATGTTTGACGTACAGGTAAAACGTATTCACGAATATAAACGCCAGTTATTAAACGTGTTGCATGTAATTCATTTATACGACCGTATTCGCCGTGGCGATACAAAAGGGCTAGTGCCACGTTGTGTACTTTTAGGTGGTAAAGCAGCACCAGGCTATTACATGGCTAAAAAAATTATTAAGTTAATTAATAATGTAGCCGAGGTTATTAATAAAGATCCGCTTGCTGCACCTTATTTACGTGTTGCATTTTTACCTAATTATAATGTAACTGCTATGGAAGTTATTTGCCCTGCAACCGATTTATCAGAGCAAGTTTCAACAGCGGGTAAAGAAGCTTCGGGCACAGGTAACATGAAGTTCATGATGAATGGAGCCCTGACCATTGGTACGCTTGATGGGGCAAACATAGAAATTAGAGATGCTGTAGGCGCTGATAACTTCTTTTTGTTTGGCGCAGAAGCACATCAAATCGACGATATTAAATCGCGCTACAATCCAGAGCACTTAATTGCTCAAAATAGTGATTTAAATAATGTAATGCAACTACTCGAAAGCGGCCATTTTAACTTATTCGAACCATGCTTATTTGACGATATAACAAATGCAATTAAGAGCCCACACGATCCATGGCTTGTTGCGCACGATTTTGAAAGTTATGTGGCAGCCCAAAAAGAGGTTGATAAAGCTTACGCAGATCAAACTTACTGGACACAAATGAGTATTTTGAATACAGCCGCAAGTGGAATGTTTTCAAGTGATAGAACCATAAGCCAATACAGTGACGATATTTGGCACTTAGAACCACTCAATATTAGTGAAACAGACTTAACGACAACTAAAAGCCATGCCACTAAAAGCCTAGACTAAATGGAGAGAGTATTATGCCTAATTATGAAAACCGCTACATAAGTAGCCTAACAAGAGAAACTTATGCGTTAATACTTGCTGGTGGTCGTGGTTCACGATTACACGAATTAACAGATTGGCGTGCAAAACCTGCAGTATATTTTGGTGGTAAACATCGAATTATCGACTTTCCGTTATCAAACTGTATTAACTCAGGTGTAAGGCGCGTGGGTATTGCTACACAATACAAATCTCACTCGCTTATACGTCATGTAAATAGAGCATGGGGGCATTTTAAAAAGGAGTTGGGTGAGTCGGTTGAAATATTACCTGCTTCACAGCGTCAAGGTGATGATTGGTATTGTGGGACAGCCGATGCGGTTTTTCAAAATATAGATATTATTCGTCATGAGTTACCTAAGTATGTGATGATTTTGTCAGGTGATCATGTTTATAGAATGGATTATGGTGCTTTATTAGCTAAACATGTCGAAAATGGTGCTGATATGACGGTATGTTGTTTAGAAGTGCCAGTAGAAGAGGCCGCTGATACTTTTGGTGTTATGACCGTAGATGAAGAAAGCCGCGTTCGACGTTTTGACGAAAAGCCGGCAATCCCAAGCTCAGTACCAGGAAAGCCAGGTATATGTTTAGCTTCAATGGGAAACTATGTATTTAATACAGAGTTTTTATTTGAACAACTTAAAAAAGATGCCGAAACTGAAGGTTCAGGTCGTGACTTTGGGCACGATATTATTCCAGCCATTATTGAAGAGCATAATGTGTTTGCATTCCCATTTAGAGATCCAGAGCAAGAAGGGCAACCTTATTGGCGTGATGTCGGAACGCTAGATTCGTTTTGGGAAGCGAATATGGAATTAGTAATGCCAGAACCTCAGCTTGATTTATACGACCCACGATGGCCAATTTGGACTTACCAAGAACAACTGCCACCAGCTAAATTTATTTTTGATGATGACGATAGACGTGGTATGGCTGTTGACTCTACTGTATCTGGTGGGTGTATTGTTTCGGGTTCGTTAGTTAGAAAGTCATTATTGTTTTCTAACGTACATGTACGTTCTTTTTGTACTATAGAGCAGTCAGTTATTTTACCAGGTGCTGTTATAAACCGAGGTTGCAAAATCAAGCGCGCTATAATAGATAGAAGCTGTGAAATACCAGCAGGGCTTGAAATAGGTTACGACCGCCAAGCAGATCAAGAAAATGGCTTTAGAGTATCTAAAAAAGGCATAGTACTTGTTACCCGTGATATGCTCATCGAGCTTGCTAAAAAGCTAGAACGTCAATCGCGTGAGAATAAAAAGCTAGCTTAAACAATAAGCTAAAAAATAAGCACGGCAATAAGGCTTGCTCTTAATTGAGCAAGCCCACACAGAAATAAAGGAAGAAGTAAATTAATGCATGTATTAATGGTTGCAGCAGAAAACGACGCGTTACCAGGCGCAAAAGTAGGCGGAGTGGCAGATGTAGTACGTGATGCGCCAAAAGCACTTGCAGAACAAGGTATAACAGTTGATGTAGTTATTCCCGATTATGGCTTTGCCCACCTTAAGCGTGTTTATATTGGTGAAGTAACTGTTGCATTTCATGCACAATCACATATTTTAAAACTTTATAAAATAGAACAAACACAAAATAATGTAAGCCAAATTGTTATTAGCCATCCATTGTTTAGTGACTCTGGTAGTGTGTACTGCAACGACGCACCAGGTAGACCGTTTGCGACTGATGCAACTAAATTTGCTTTATTTAATGCTGGCGTTTGTGAAGCTTTATTGCAAGGCTTACTTACGCGACCTAATGCCTTACATTTACACGATTGGCACAGCGCATGTGTAGCTGTTTTACTCAAGTTTGAAGCTCGCTATAGCTCACTTATTAATTTACATATTGCCTACACAGTGCACAATATTGCATTACAAGGCATAAGACCTTTTAAGCATGATGATTCTAGCTTAGAAGCATGGTTTCCTTCACTTAGTTATAATGGTCAGTATTTATGTGACCCTCGCTATCCTAATTGTTTTAACCCAATGCGAAGTGCCATTAATTTATGCGATAAAGTACATGTTGTATCACCAACATATAGCCAAGAAGTGCTTAACCCCAGTAATTATGAACATGGTTTTTTTGGTGGTGAAGGGCTCGAACAAGACCTACAAAATGCAGCCAAGCAAGGTAAGTTAATTGGTATTTTAAATGGCTGTGAATACCCTGAACGTAATGAAGAAAAAGCTGATTTAAATACTTTATATCAAAGTATCGAAAATACCTTATTTAACTGGATGGCGAATAATGAGCAACTACAAAGTAGTTACTATATTGCTCATCAACGGTTACAGCAATTTAAAGCTTTACCTAGCAATGGACCATTAGTAACCAGTGTTGGGCGACTCACAGATCAAAAAGTATTGCTATTATGTCAACCAGTCGATGGTAAGTTAGCCATAGATAACGTGTGTAAGGTTATTAATAGCTTTAATGGGCGACTTATTATATTGGGTTCAGGGGATAGTGAACTTGAATTAATTTTTACAAAAGCAATGGCGCGTAATCCAAATCTTTTATTTTTAAAAGGTTATGGTCAGGGCGTTGGTGACTTGATGTATCAATTAGGTGATTTATTTTTAATGCCAAGCTCGTTTGAACCTTGTGGTATTAGCCAAATGTTGGCAATGCGTGCAGGGCAACCTTGCCTAGTTCATAGTGTTGGCGGGTTAAAAGATACCGTAAAGCATAATGAAAATGGTTTTAGTTTTATTGGCGGCACCTTAGCAACTCAAACGAGTAACCTACTTACTTGTTTAAACGAAACACTCTTAATTAAAAAGCAGGATCCTAAAAAATGGCTTAAAATAAAGGAAAGCGCAGAACAAGCGCGTTTTTCATGGCCACAAGTGGCTGCTGATTATATAACAACCTTATACCAGTAAATTGTTACGTAAGTTAGAAAGTTGAGTGACAATTTTATCGATTTAAGGTTTAATTACTTAGTATTATATAAAATCTAAGAAGTAGGTAATGTGTCTGTATTTGTTGCAAGGCAAGCAATATTCAATCGTCGTCAAAAAGTAGTAGCCTATGAGCTACTTTTTCGTGATAGCCCTAAAAACTATTTCCCTGATATAGCCGAAGGTCAAGCAACAGCTCGACTTATTATGGAAAACCAGCTCAATTTAGGTACTCGGCATATAACGTCGGGTAAAAAAGCATTGATCAATATTGGACCAGAGTCTTTAAAACTAGACTTATGCGCTTTTTTACCCAGCCAAGATGTTGTAATAGAACTGCTAGAAACAATAGAGCCAAGCGACGATAATTATGCTTTATGCTGCGATCTTTTTAATAGTAATTACAAACTAGCACTAGACGATTTTGTGTATAAACCACAGTGGGATCGTTTTTTAAAGTTAATCAAATTAATTAAATTTGATATAAAAATAACGCCTCTAAATGAAATAACTACAATCGTTAAAAGCCTTCAGAAAAATAAAAAAATTAAATTACTTGCTGAAAAATTAGAAACTCAAGAAGATTACCAACTTGCCTACGATATGGGGTTTGATTACTTCCAAGGTTATTTTTTTGCAAAACCAACCATGATAACGCAAAACGATATTGATTATAATTATGGGTTGGTTGTGGCTATTTATGCTGAAATAATGAAACAAAGCCCTGATATAAAAGTTATTTCTGGTTTGTTTGAACTCGATGCTGCACTTGCTTATAAATTATTACGCCTAATTAACAGCGGTGTTTTCCCTATTCAAAGTGAAATATCGTCATTAAAGCAAGCCTTGGTTTACTTAGGACACGACCGTATAAAGAAGTTTGTAAGCTTAATTGTAACTGCGCATACAGCGGGTAAAAAGCCTGCAGAATTAATGCAAGTTTGTGTAGTCCGGGCACGTTTTTGCGAATTAATAGCCAAAAGGGTAGCTAAACATCTCGTAGGAGAAGCGTTTTTAACCGGGCTTTTTTCGTTACTCGATGCAATACTTGATCAACCAATGAGCCTATTAGTAGAAAAGTTACCTTTTCCTGATGAAATAAAAGCGGCATTGCTTAATGATAAAAATAAACTTTACTACATTTTAAATGTTGTTAAAGCATATGAAAGTGGAAGTTGGTGGGCACTAGAACAAGCCGTACTCTTATTAAATATAGACAGTGATACATTACCTCCACTTTACCAGCAGTCAGTCGATTGGGCTGACAGTTATAAGAATAATATTTAACGGATAATAGCTTTAATGCGCAATTATAATATGGACTTTATTCGCGGCGTTGCCGTGCTCGGCTTGGTTTACATGAATGCTTACGCCTTCGGCCTTTTTGAATACGGGTATACCTCTTTAACTAATCCTCCTGTTAGCGACTCAATTATTCACACCTTTAGCAGTTTGTTTGTAGACGGGCGTTTTAGAACACTGTTTAGTTTGCTTTTTGGAGCGGGGCTTTATATTCAATGGCAACGTTATAAGTCTGATGTGCAATTAAAAAGCAGGCTTTACTGGTTAATATTATTTGGTTTAGCGCATGGTTTTTTACTTTGGGCTGGTGATATTTTATTCGTTTATGGTGTGTCTGGTTGGTATGCCCTTAAATATTTAGAAAGCGACAACGAACTACTCTTAAAACGTGGAACAGCGTTTATTTTATTGGGAGGAGTAACTACAGGGCTTGTTATGTATAGCGCCCCTGCTGATATTATTTACCGTAACTCTGAAGATTTCATCTCTTTATATAACCCTCACTACATTGATTACTTTATTTCGAACATTAGTATGAATGCATTAATGATATTTATAGTGCCAATAATGACTATGTGGATGTGCGTAGGTATTATGCTTATTGGTATTTATTTATATAAACAAGACGTATTTAGTAAAGGATTGAACTCGCAGCAGTTAACCGTTGCTGTAATTGTGAGTATTATTTTTAGTGTATTTAGGCTCTGTATTTCGCAATACAACAGTGGCTTTATGTATGCAATTCAAGAGTTAATAAATATGTTTGCGGCCCTTGGTATGGCTGCACTTTATATTCATTTAGTTGTTAAGTTTTGCAATAACAGCGCACACGTAGGTAAGCTTATTCAACAAGCAGGGCGCCTAGCATTTACTTTATATATTAGCCAAACACTCATGCAATTATTGTTATATAAAGTGCTATTTACCCACTGGGTACTTAGCTTTAATCGAATAGATTACTGGTTAGTAGCAACGGCTTTAGTTGCACTGCAATTGCTATTTACATTTATATACAGCCGCTATTTTAGCCAAGGTCCGCTTGAATTTGTATGGCGAAAATTAACTAAAGCAAAAATTAATGCTTAAACACCTATAAATATTAAATTAGGGGCGAAAAAATAGTGTGGGTGGTTTACACTACTCGCCTTAAAAATTACTACGCTATAAGTGCCATGACTGAATTAAAACGTTTAAATAAATTTATTAGTGAAACAGGATTTTGTTCACGCCGCGAAGCCGATAAATATATTGAGCAAGGTCGTGTCAGCGTTAATGGCTACTCCCCTGAAATGGGTGTAAAAGTAGCCGCTACCGATGTTGTATTAATTGATGGTAAGCCTCTTAAAGCCACGCCGAAGCGCGTTTACATTGCCTACAATAAACCGGTTGGCATAACGTGTACTACCGAGAGTAAAATTCAAAGTAATATTATACGAGCGGTAAATTATCCTACGCGTATATTCCCAATAGGGCGTTTAGATAGACCGTCTGAAGGGCTTATATTTTTAACCAATGAAGGCGACATTGTTAATAAAATTTTGCGTGCGGGCAATAATCACGAAAAAGAATACGTTGTTACGGTAGATAAACCGCTTAATCGTCAATTTGTTACAAAAATGGCGAATGGTGTGCCTATTTTAGATACAGTCACTAAAGAATGTAAAGTTACGCAAAGTGGCCCTAAAGAATTTAAAATAGTCCTTACTCAAGGTTTAAACCGTCAAATACGCCGTATGTGCGAATACTTAGGCTACGAAGTTGTAACCTTAAAACGTACGCGCATAATGAACGTAACACTTAAAGGTTTAAAAGTAGGGCAGTGGCGTCATTTATCAGATATTGAAATGGCGCAAATAAACGATTCAATTTCTGATTCTGGTAAAACCCAAGAGCACTCGCTTGATACTAATAAGCAATCAGAAGTTAATGTAGCTTCAGCACCTAAAAAGCGTGATTTTCAGGGAGAAAACCCACGACGCTTTAATAATGGCGACCGAAATAGTGATCGTAGTACTGAGCGAAATACAAATCGTAACTCTGAGCGTGGTAACGCTAATAGCGAACGTAAAAATGAGCGCAGTAACGCACCTTATCAAAAGCGCTCAACCACGTATGTTGGTAAACCTAAAAGTATTAAAAACGATAAGCCGGTAGACTCTAAAACGAATACGCGAAAAATATTAACTCTAAAAAAATAGTTTATCCTGAAAAATTACCACTGTATTTCATCAACAACAAATCCGAGTGGGCTTTTAACGCCCACAAAGGTTAGTTTTTTGTTTTGTAAGCTAACCAGTTTATGCTTATCTGCATACCACCTAAATGAACGTTTTCTGTACGTTGTTAAATCTAGAACCGTCAATTCTGAACATTCATATTCATAAAACCTTGGGCATTTATCTACTTTTATTAGTTGATATTCTCGCTGCCATGAATCACCACCTTGGTAGTGAGTAAAAATTTTCGGTAAGAGGCAAATCGAAGCCGACATCCATAAATAAAGTAACAGAGGGACTCCTAGTGCTTCGCGTAAACTACGTAATTTTCCGTATTCAGAAATAAAATCTTTAATATTTCCTCTAAAGTTATAACTATCGTTGTATTTTTTCCTTAAAAAAATAAATATAATTATACTTAAAATAATTGTAAGTATTGGAAATAACGTTTTTAAAAAGAAATCATAAGTATTGCTAGCAATAAAAGAAGGATCGACCTTTTCATCCCATTCTATTAAAATCCACGGTGGTAAGAAAAGGAAGAATATAAGTGATTCATAGAGAAATTTTTTTGCAGTCAAAGGTGATCACTTATTAAGTGTTGCATTGGTTACGGCTTAAATATAAAAGCCAATATAAAGTAAAAGCATACCAAAATAGATAGCAAATGCTGATAGTGCGTTTTTTGAGCGCAAGCGTTTAACTATGTCGCGTGTCCCGTTAATCATACCTAAAAACACTAGCCCTATACCACCTGTAAATCGGTAGTTGTTCAAGTTTACGTTACCATTATCGTCGCTTATAAAGCGTAGATAGCCAAAAAGTATAAAAATACTGCCTGCTATTAGTATCGCAATTTTAAAATTTTCCAACGCTTTTCCTGAATGTTGAGATAATAAACACAATACGATAGATTTTTAACCCGTATATAAACCTAACTATATTATGAATTTCATGTTTGTCTAGCAAACCATACTAAGTTCAACTAGTAGGGAAAGGCACTAAAAATCGTGGTTGTGTTGTTAAATTGCTCTTATCTCTCTTAAAGCCTGTTTTATATTGCGCATTACCAGTACGGCTTAGTTATATGTTGGATAAACTGTTAAGATGCGCCGTCTTAATAATGTAGAAAGGTTATAGAAGTAACATGTCAAAATTTTTCTTTATGGGTAAGCCCGACATAATGGGTAAAAATAACAGTAATGGATTTGCACCAAAACGTACCGCAAAGGTTGGCACAGAGCTGCACCCGTTAACGTTAATTGTAAACTCGGCAGAACGATGCTCAGAAATAGAAGCCTTATTAGCAGAGCATTCGCTCTTTGCTTCAATTGAAGTTAAAGAACAAGAACCAGAAGATATTCGTGAACTAGACTTTGCACTTAGTAAGTCAACGCCACAAGTATTTGATAAAGTACCAGAGCGCAATGCCCCCTGTTTATGTGATAGCGGTAAAAAGTACAAAAAGTGTTGCGGTTAATTTAATTGACCACTAAATAAGTAGCCTTTCTTATTTCACATGATTTATACCAACCTGCATAAATATTTGAACAATTTATCGAATTAAATCACTCTACAACGTTGTTAAAATTTTTTATTTAGAACACTAGGGGCTGTTGATCTTTGTAGTATATATATTAATCAGCCCACATTGGTAGCCACATCATAGTAAATGCTAAAGCG